>CAZMDE010000158.1:1248-6259 GCA_964564355.1 uncultured Bacteroidales bacterium
TGTATCAATATTTATTTTATCATAAACATTTATTTGAGTTGATATTAAGTATTCGCTTGTAAATGGAATCTTATTTCTTATTTGATTTCCACTTTGTTGAGCGCCAGAGAAGTTACCACCGGAAATTAAATAACTTAAAACATTAATCAAAATGACAAAATTCAGTTTTAAAGCAGTAATGACAATAGTAGTTTCTATTGTCCTATTTTCGTCCTGTATCGAAAAGTCTAAACCAATTAAGGTTGGGTACTTACCAATAGCAGAATGCTTGCCTCTATATGTTGCTAAAGAAAAGGGGTTTTTTGAAAAATATGGGTTAGATGTTGAACTTGTATCAGAGACTAGTGGACCAACAGTTTTTAAAGAATTAGACGCTGGTGCTATTGATATAGGTTTTTCCAATGTTGTAACTTTAATTAAACAATGCAATGCAGGTAAATCATATAAATCAATATTTGGTGCAACATATGAAACAATGAAAAATACTAATCATTCAATTTTCGGCAGAAAGAATGAAAATATATCCTTAGAAAAAGCAATATTCGGAGTTAATGCTCATAAAAACATTGAAGAATTAATGCTGTTAAATTATTTGTATTTGAAAGATATTAAAATTGATTCTACAACTCAGTCAAGGTTTAAAGAGATTCCGTTTCCTCAAATGCTTTCCTCTTTAAAAGATAAAGAAATAGATTTTGCCTGCATTGTAGAACCGAGTATAACTGTTGCTAAAAACGATACAATTAATTTCTCATTTATTGGAAATCACTACCCTGTTTCAAATGAAAGCAAAATGTTAGTTGCAACTTACGTTTCAACTACAAGTAATCTCTCTATAAAATCAAATGAGATCAAAAAATTCATTCAAGCTATGACGGAAGCAACAAATTATATAAATGACGGAAATAATGATGTTAGAAAATTTATTTTAACATATTCCAAAATTTCAGAATCATTGTTAACCAAAATTTCTCTTCCAGAATTCGCAAATTCAATTGAAGATAAAGAGTTTATAAAATTACTTGATATAATGTATAATCCAAATATCAATGTGAATAATGCGTTTATATCAAATCCTTTAAATAAGGTTCAATATAACAGTATAATATTTAATCAAAACTAAAATGAGTACTCTTTTTGCAAATGATATAAGTTTTAGTTTTGTTACCAATGGACATAAACTTTCTTGGCAAAATTTTAACTTTAAGATTGAGCAGGGGGAAATAGTATCAATAATTGGAAGTTCTGGAATTGGTAAAACAACACTATTGAGAGTTTTATCGGGTCTTCACAATTATGATTCTGGAAATGTTTTTATCGACGAATCCACAAATAGAGTTCAACAACCCAATTCCCCAATTTTTATAGTGTTCCAAGACTATAACTTAACCTTGTTACCTTGGCTTACCATTGAAGAAAATATAAATTTAGGATTGCATAAATCCATTGACCTTGAAAAGCCAGAAATAATCGAAACTTTAAAAATATTATTTACTAACACAAGTGACTTTACTAAAATTTTGAAAAGCTTTCCCGACCAATTAAGTGGTGGGCAGAAGCAAAGAATCCAAATAGCAAGAGCATTAATCTCAAATTCTAAATTTATTTTTTTTGACGAACCTGATACTGGAATTGATTATAAAAACAAACTCAACTTACGTAAAACTATTAAAAAATTGGTAACTGAACAGGCGAAAGGAATTGTTTTAATAACTCACGATTTAGAAAATGCGTTTGACTTGTCGGATAGATTTTATTTAATTCATAAGATTAATGGAGATAGCAAAATTGAATTAATAGAGTTAAGCAAACCCAATTTTCAAGACTTGAAAAAATTTCGTGAAATCGTTTTAACTTACATATAATGAAACTACTAAAAAAGATTTTGCTTTCATTAATTATATACATTGTTATAGCCCTTTGCTATTATGTTTTTTTAAAATTCATTGTATATAATTCTTATGATGCTAAAACAATTGAATTAGATTTTAATAATTCCATAGATGAATTTTTCAATATTCATAATCTGGATGGACATAAAGTAAATCTCATTTCATTGACAGCAAGCACCTTGTATTATTTC
Source organism: uncultured Bacteroidales bacterium (assembly GCA_964564355.1). Taxonomy (GTDB): domain Bacteria; phylum Bacteroidota; class Bacteroidia; order Bacteroidales; family JAGODS01; genus CAZMDE01. The sequence continues at coordinate 3,332 of CAZMDE010000158.1, forward strand.
TTAATAAATTTTGTACTCTCTTCCATACTTGGAGTTAGTATTGGGATTATTTTTGGTAAATTAAAATGGTTAGGTCATATTTCTGATTATTTTATCAATTTTTTCAGAGTAATGCCAAGCATCATTTTTATTGTGCTTTTTAAATATCAATTTAAATTTGTAGATAATTACATATATTTTGTTGGCGTATTTGCAAGTATTTGGCCTATATTAATTAACACAAAATCGGGTGTAGAAAAAGTCAATTTTGTTCAAAGGGAAGCGATTAAAATTCTGAATTTGCCATTGAAGAAACGATTATTTTCATTTATACTACCTGAAGCCTTTCCTAATATTTGGGATGGAATGAAAATTTCTATTGGAATATCCTTCTTAATTACCATAACTTGTGAATATCTAAACCCAAGTTTATTGGGATTGGGCGCGTTACTGAAATCCTATGAAAATGATAACTTGTTTCCACTTGTTACCATGTGTATTATTCTGTGGATTGGGTTAATAGGCATTTTAATCAATTTGGTTTTTGACTTTTTAGAGACTAAAATACTTTGGCTAAAAAAACAATTTTCAACAAATGACGAAGCACTCTAACGAACTTTCTTTTAAAAGTATTGAGAATTCGATCAATCAGAATAATCGAGATTGGGCTATTTTATCTATTAAAATCACTAAACTTGATTCTAAAATTAACATTGGTTGCAAATACTGTTTATATAGAAAAATAGCATATCTGGAAGCTGACAACACAACATATCAAATAGGAGTTTTATTTGTTCCAATTAATAGTATAAAAAATATTTTATTTTTTATAAAACTTAATTTTAGCGGAAAAACATTTGGTCATTACATTTCATTGAAATATCCAAATTCTTTCCGATTTAAGTTAATTGAAAACATAGATATATCAAATACTAGTAATTTGCTGTTTCAAGCTGATTCTAAGACAAAAGTTAGTAAAAGAATCTTATTAGTACCTAATCGTAAATTAAAATTTTATGTTGAAGAAGAACGTGAAATATTATAGTGTTTTTTTCATTTTTGCTGTTTTAGCATTATCTTGTAAGCAAACTGGCCAAAATGCTCCTTCTAAACAGTTTAAAAATAAACCAATAGCATATATTGTTGTTGATGGATTGAATATTAATTACACATTTATTAATGATAAGTATTATAACAACATAAGCAAAAAAATTGCTATTAAAAAAACCATATTTAAAAATTGTTCTTTTACACAGGAAAGTATAGCAGTAGATACATTAGCCAGTGTCATATTTGAAAATTGCAACTTTACTACTTATGAAAATATTGATTTACGAGTATTAAGTATTCTTGATGTGGATTTTTATGATTGTACCTTTAATTCATTTTCTATAAAAAATAGTATTATTAATAAGAATTTAAAATTTATCAATTGTAAAATAAATGAAATTTTGTTTGACCAAACTCAATTTAATGGAGTTTCAATTGTAGCTTTCAAAGACACAATTAATAAAATTAGAATACAGAGCAGTCCCAACTCAATAAATTTGGACTTAGCAGGAAACATAAATAGTATTTATTTAGAAGGTGGCGAAATTAAATATTTAGATGTTGCAAATATTACAAATCTTAATTCTAAGCTTACGGTATTTTCTACTTATTTAATTAATCCAAATTTTGTCAATAAATCAGCAAAAAATTACTCGATTCTTGTTAATTCTTCTATTGAAAATGCTACTATGATGCCTGATAATAATTCAATATTAAAAGAAGAATTAGAATGGAAAGATAAAAACACAAGTAAAGCAAACGAAACTGAAAGAAACGAAATAAAAAAAGGGTATTTAGTTTCTAAGTCAGTTTATTCTCATTTATCAAAAATATTTGAGAATGAAAAAAAATATGATTTAGCAGACTATTTCTATTTTAGATCTAAGATATGTGAAAATGAGATAAACACAAAAGGAATAAACAAGTATATCAATACCATTTTTAACGAAAAAATTAAGGGAAATTACGGTACTAACTATTTTGTTATTATTGAATCTTTCTTTCTTTTTACATTTTTATTCTCTATTATATATTTTATATTAGGATTTTTCAAATTGGCATTTGGATACTACATAAAGACAAAACTCTTAGGCGAAAAGTTAGAAAATCAGAAACCAATAATAATTACCTATCATAGAAATAAAGTTGGTCTATTAGTTTTTATTGCAAACTGTTTGATATTTAGTTTAAATAATATGGTGTTAGGCGGTTTGAGTAATGGTTTTCATTTCTACAATTTTACAACATTGTATATGTTCCCTCCTAGAAAATATGGGACAATTGGGATAGGACGGTTTTTTTCTGTAATTCAAAGCACCATTGGACTGATTTTAGTTTTTTTCTTTATTACTGCATTTTTAAGATTAAATAGATGAAAGAAGCACTGCATACAATAAGTAGGACTCTGAGCGGTCGGCACTGGCTGTCCCGCTGTGGCGGGAACCCAGCGATGAGTCTGTGTTGAACTAAATCCCTGACCACATTCCATCGAGTTTTACTCTATGTACTTATCGGCGGTTTTTGATGTTTTATGATGAAAACCAGAACAGACGTTCTTTGAAGTATTGCAGGTTTTATTGTTTGTTTAAGCTAATTATAAAGTTACAACTGAGTAAAAGAGAGTTGTTTTTGCCACTTTTCGTTTGTTTGGAATGAACCAACCCTTTTAATTGAGGGAAGTCCAATTTTCAAGTATTTTTTTTAGAGAAATATCAACATGGTGTGTACTTAGCTTTTCCCAACTCTTTTTGGATACTACCAAATGGTACTTTCCTTTCTCTACAAAAGGGCTTTATTTAGATGGTTGCAGAGTTAGTTTAGGAAATCGCCTTTGCTTTTTCCGAACTGGCAATTGGTAAATCCGTAAAGTGTTTACACTTTTGTGATTAAACAAGAAGA
>CAZMDE010000159.1:0-6177 GCA_964564355.1 uncultured Bacteroidales bacterium
TCTGCGTAAATACGGCACTGAATAGCATGACCAGTTTGTTTAATATTTTTTTGTTTATGAGTTAGTGTTAAATTATTAGCAATATTTATTTGTTCTTTGACAAGGTCAATACCAACAACACGTTCGGTTATGGGATGCTCAACCTGCAAACGAGTATTCATCTCAAGAAAATAGAAATTATGTTTATCATCAACAATAAATTCAATAGTTCCTGCACCGTAGTAATTAACTGCTTTTGCAGCAGCTACAGCACATTCCCCCATTTCTTTTCTGAGCTTTGGAGTAAGAAGAGGAGATGGAGTCTCTTCAATAACTTTCTGGTTGCGTCTTTGAATAGAGCATTCGCGTTCAAACAGATGGATGGTATTTCCGTGTTTGTCAGCCAGTATCTGGAATTCTATGTGATGAGGAGATTCTATATATTTTTCAATATAAACTGTATCATCGCCAAAAGCAGATAAAGCTTCGGATTGTGCTAAACGTAAAGACTCATCAATCTCTGCATCTGTCAGTACCAGCCTCATTCCTTTACCACCGCCACCTGCAGAAGCTTTAATCATAACCGGAAGTCCAATCTCTTCAATCATTTTTCTTGCAACAGTTATATCTTTTACTTTTTCTGTTGTTCCGGGTACAACAGGGATTCCTGCTTTTATCATTGTTTTACGGGCAGTTATTTTATCTCCCATTTTGGATATAGCATCAGGGGAAGGTCCAATGAAAATTATTCCTTCTTCCTCGCAACGTTTTGCAAATTCAGCATTTTCAGAAAGGAAACCATAACCCGGGTGAATAGCATCGGCTCCGGCTTTTTTTGCTGTTTCAATAATTTTATCAATATTTAGATAGCTTTCCTTTGCAGGAGACTGACCAATAAAAAAAACTTCATCAGCATATCTCACATGCATAGATTTACGATCGGCTTCTGAATATACTGCTATGGAAGTGAGATTTAATTCCCGACAGGAACGTATAACTCTGACAGCAATCTCACCCCTGTTTGCAATAAGTACTTTTTTTATCATAAATAAATGAAATTATTAACCTGATTGCTTTATTAATGCAAAAGTAATAATAAATAGTTTTACAAAATTTAGTTGATAGTTGATAGTTATCAGTCGCTAGTTCTTTTTATCATAAAGTGAAGCTAAATACTAATAACAATAGGCAGATTAGACATAGCTATATTTTCACCTTGTGTTCCATAGATGCTTTCACAAAGCTGACAAATAAAGGATGGGGGTTATATACGGTGCTTCTGTATTCAGGATGAAACTGAACTCCGATAAACCATGGATGGTCTTTCAATTCGATAATTTCAATAAGCTCTCCGTCAGGATAAATACCCGCAGCAATCATTCCAGCATCTTCATATACTTTCAGATACTTGTTGTTAAATTCATATCTGTGTCTGTGGCGTTCCAGGATATTAACAGTTTTGTATATACCCATTGTCTTTGTACCTTCGGTAACCTTGCAAGGATAAACTCCAAGGCGCATTGTACCTCCTTTAGAAAAAACTTTTTTCTGTGATTCCATTATGTCTATTACAGGGTATTTAGCTTTAGGGCGGATTTCAGTGGAATGAGCATCTTCGTATCCAAGTATATTGCGGGCAAATTCTACTACAGCACATTGCATGCCAAGACAAATACCGAAAAAAGGTATTTTATTTTCACGGGCATATTTTATAGAAGTTATTTTTCCTTCAATTCCTCTTTCTCCAAATCCCGGTGCAACAAGTATCCCGTTTAGCCCTTTCAGTTTTTCAGCCACATTTGATTCTGTAATGCCTTCAGAATGAATTAAATGCACATTAACTTTACACTGATTCATTGCTCCGGCATGAATGAATGATTCATTTATTGATTTATAAGCATCTCGCAGCTCAACGTATTTACCAATTAACCCGATACTAACTTCACTTTCAGGGTGCTTTAATTTAAAAACAAATTCTTTCCATTTTGTCAGATCCGGTTCTGTGTCACAAGGCATTTTAGTCTTACGGAGTATTTCCTGATCCAGCTTTTCCTCTACCATTAATAAAGGAACATCATATATTGTTTCAGCATCAATTGATTCTATGACAGATGAAGGCTCTACGTTACAGAAAAGTGCTATCTTATTTCTGATATTTTCATTTAAAGGTCTTTCAGTTCTGCAAACAATAATATCCGCCTGAACACCTGATTCAAGCAATGCTTTAACTGAATGTTGTGTAGGTTTTGTTTTTAGCTCTCCCGAAGTTTTAAGATATGGTACAAGCGTAAGGTGAACAACTATACAGCTTTTGCCCATCTCCCATTTCATCTGACGGACAGCTTCAATATATGGTAGAGACTCAATATCTCCCACTGTTCCGCCAATTTCCGTTATAACAAAGTCTAAATTCCCTTTATTGCCAAGTAATTTGACACAGTATTTTATCTCATCAGTTATATGAGGGATGACCTGAACAGTTTCACCAAGGAAATCTCCTCTGCGTTCTTTGTCAATTACCGACTGATAGATTCTTCCTGTAGTAACATTATTTGCCTGGGATGTAGGTGTATTAAGAAATCGTTCATAATGACCAAGGTCAAGGTCGGTTTCAGCACCATCTTCTGTAACATAACACTCACCATGCTCATAAGGGTTTAATGTGCCCGGGTCAATATTTATATAAGGGTCCAGTTTCTGAATGGTAACAGAAAAACCTCTTGCTTGCAATAATTTAGCAATTGATGAAGATATAATCCCTTTGCCTAAAGATGATGTTACACCACCAGTTACGAATATATATTTGGTTTTAGACATTTTGTCAGTTTTATTTGGGAGATTAATGATTTACAAAAATAAAAAAGAATTACTTATAAAGTAATTCTTTTTATAATAGTTAATAACTTCTTCTAATCTACCAATCCTGGAATCTTAGAATCTGATAATCAAATTTATTGACCTAAATAAGCTTTCAGAAGCTTGCTTCTAGAAGTATGTTTAAGTCTTCTAATAGCTTTTTCTCTTATCTGTCTAACTCTTTCACGAGTAAGGTCGAATTTATCTCCGATTTCTTCAAGAGTAAGTCCATGATTCATACCAAGCCCGTAAAACAACCTGATTACTTCTCTTTCTTTTTCTGTAAGGGTTGAAAGGGAACGGGTAATTTCGTTTGCAAGTGATTCTTTCATTAGGAAAGTATCTGCATTAGGGGAATCCTCATTTATCAGCACGTCAATCATGGTACCTTCTTCGCCCTTCACAAGCGGAGCATCCATTGAAACGTGTCTTGACATGAGTTTCAATGTTTTGGTGATTTTATCCTTAGGTATCTCAAGTGCATCAGATATTTCCTCATCAGTAGGCTTGCGACCATACTTTTGCTCAAGCTTTGAAATTTCTTTTGAAATTTTGTTCAATGAACCAACCTGGTTAAGAGGAAGTCTTACAATTCTTGATTGTTCTGCAAGAGCCTGTAAAATTGACTGACGTATCCACCATACTGCATAAGAAATAAATTTAAATCCTCGTGTTTCGTCAAATCTTTGGGCAGCTTTAATAAGACCTAAATTGCCTTCATTAATAAGGTCAGGCAGGCTTAATCCCTGGTTCTGATATTGTTTTGATACTGATACTACGAATCGAAGGTTAGCTTTTACCAGTTTTTCTAATGCTACTTTGTCACCGGTCTTTATCTTTTGAGCTAACTGTACTTCCTCATCTGCTGATATAAGTCCTTCTTTACCGATATCCTGCAGGTATTTATCAAGCGATTCGGTTTCTCTGTTAGTGATTGATTTTGTGATTTTTAACTGTCTCATATGGTAATATCCTCCTTTTAGGTGTTTGTTAAAATCCGAAAATTCAAAGAAGTTTTTTTGAAAAAAACATACAAAGATAAATTAATTTTCGAAACTGCCCTTGTTTTTTTTCAAAAACTTACTTAAAATACGCTAAATGAAGGACTTTAATTATTAGTAAAGAGAATATTTAATTAATTTTATGATATGAAATAATCTGATGAATCTGATAAATCCATTTTACATTCCAAATCCATAAAAATATCTCAATCCATTAGGATAGACACCCTCAATCAGAATACCATTCTTTTTATCTGCAAGCGCATTTTTAAGGTCATCTACAGAATTTATCGGCTGATGGTCAATAGTAGTTATAATAAAACCTTCTTTAATGCCGGCGGTTTTCAATTTTCCGCTCTCAAGTCTCTTTACTTTTAATCCGTTTCCTATTCCTAATCTTCTCATTTCCTGCATAGTAGGTTGCTCAAATGTACCACCAAGGGTAGAAACTACACTTCTTTCTTCTTTTTTAACCAGCTTTGTATTACCTTCGTCATTTTTAAGAGTTGCAAATACTATCATTTCTTTGCCATCCCTGTTAAGTGTAATATCAACTTTATCACCAGGTCTGTGTTCACCAATTACTTCAAGCAATTGAGCCATACTGTTTACTTCAATTCCTGCTACTTTAGTAACTACATCACCTTCTTTAATGCCTGCTTCCTGTGCAGAGCTGTTTGCCACAACTGAGTTAACATAAACTCCCTTTAAGTTATTTAATCCTTTTTTATCTGCAATTTTATTGTTCACTTCTTCCATCCTGATACCAAGGAAGCCTCTCTGAACAATCCCGAATTTTATAATATCATCAACAACTTTTTTAACTATATTAACAGGTATTGCAAAAGAATATCCTGTAAAAGAACCGGTATTTGAAGCTATAGCTGCATTAACTCCGACAAGCTCACCTCTTGTATTAACCAGTGCGCCTCCGCTGTTTCCCGGATTTACCGGAGCATCTGTCTGAATGAACGATTCTATTGAGTTAGGACCTCCTAGTATATTTATGTTCCTTGCTTTTGCGCTTACAATACCTGCAGTTACAGTGGAAGTGAGATTATAAGGATTACCAACTGCCAGAACCCATTCTCCGACTTTTAGCTCTTCAGAGTTGCCATAAACAATAAAAGGCAGATTTTTTTCATCAATTTTAATAACTGCAATATCAGTAGAAGGATCATTACCAACGATTTTAGCCGTGTAGATCCTTTTGTCATTCAATGTCACCTGAATTGAATCAGCATCCTGAACCACGTGATTATTTGTTACTATAAAACCATCTTCGGAAAGAATAACTCCTGAACCGAATGCCATTACAGGTTGCTGGTTATAACGCTGCTGAGGCTGCCCGAAAAAGAAGTCATACAATGGATTATTATTGAAGAATTGGTCATACACATTGTTTTTCTGCATATAAGATGTTTTGATATGAACAACTGCATGTACAGTTTTTGCAGCAGCTTCAGTAAAATCCGGATATCCTCCTTCAGCCATATTTGCATTTGAATATCCTGCCAATTTTACAGGTGTCTGGTTGCTGAAATAAGAAGTTCTGCCAAAATGCCTGCTTTCTTTTTTTGAATAGATTGCAAGTGTGATAGAGCTTGCAGCTATTGCAATCAATAATGTCCCTAAAATTTTTCTAAAATCAGTTTTCATATATTTATAAATTTTAAAGTTTAACAAACCCCTAAAATCAAAAACTATGCCAAAATTTGTTCAAAATGCTATTAAAAATTAAAGAAATGTTAAAACGAATGTTTTTTTTGGTTATTATTTATGAATAAAATTTTTATGAAAAATATTTGCCATTATTTGTCGAAACAGTTGAAATATTTAGTATATTTGAACTATAGTCTATAGCAGTTAGTAATTAGAAATATATAATTAATAAAATATTGGAAAGAAGATTTGATTAGAAAAAACAAACTACTTTGAGAGAACTTACAAAATATCTGAAAAACAAAGAATTGATTTTTAACTCACCCATACCTCTTATATAACTAAACCCAAAAATGCTGTAAATCAATAAGATGCATTTTAGTTATTTTATTATATTTTAAAAGTTGTTCTTTTTCTGGGACTATGCCCTGCTTGTCCGTATTAACATGCTTTAATGCATGTAGAGAATAGCTTTGAAATAGCATGATACTCTATAATTGTTTTATAAAATAAGATGAGTGTAATTATTAATTTTAATCAACTCATAGGGTTGAAATATGGTTAAAATTTATAATCCCATTATATATTTGTCTTGTAGAGACAATTTGTTCTTTAATATGTTAACTTCACAACTATCCGAAAGTTGAAATAAAATAAATTAACGGAAAAAGCTCAATCT
>CAZMDE010000160.1:0-6172 GCA_964564355.1 uncultured Bacteroidales bacterium
TCGTGCTTTGTTCTGTATTAACTTCTTTATCTCACGCCAGAAGACCCAGTAGATATCTGAAGAAATAGTAGTAAGTCTTAAGTAGTGAGTAGTAAGTAATCGGTTCATTGGTTCATTATTAGTTCAGAGTTCGGAGTTCGGAGTTAGAGGTTCGGAGTAAAAACTATTAATCATATTATTAATTATATTTAAAAATTATCTTCTTGTTCTACGCATACGGATACGCGCCATAAAAGCACTTTCTTTACCTCCGCCGTCTTCTCTTATTTCCCTGCCTGTATAATGCAGAAATACATCGTCAAGTGTTGGTTGTTTGAAGGAGATGGAGCTTATCTTTAGTTGATTGTTGATAGTTGATTGTTGATCGCTGTTAGTTTTAAGTTCGGAGTTATATTTCTGGATTGCTTCGAATATGGCGGGGACTGAGGTTTCGCCATTGGTGACAAACGCCTTGAATAATCCTGTTCCGCTATCAGATAACTCCTTAACAAAATCAAGCTCCTTTATCATTTCAAGTGCAGAATTTATCAGTTCTTCATCGTTATGCTCAAATCTGAATTCAACTATCTCATTGCCGAGAGACTTTTTCAAATCAGCAGGAACAGCAGCTATTTTAATTACTCCTTTGTCAATTATTGCTATTCTGTCGCAAAGAGAATCGGCTTCGTCCATATAATGCGTAGTCAGAAAAATTGTCATTTTAATTTCTTCACGCAGGTGATTTATATACTTCCAAATTTCTCTTCTTGTTTGTATATCCAGTCCTAAAGTAGGTTCATCAAGGAACAATACTTTAGGTCTATGGATTAAACCACAGGCAATGTCAAGTCTTTTCCTCATTCCCCCGGAATAAGTTTCCACTTTGTCTTTTGCTCTGTCTTTAAGCTCAACCATTTCAAGCACTTCGCTGATACGTTCTGTTACTTCATTTTTGTGAATATGGTAAAAACCTGCCTGTAATCTGAGGTTTTCATAACCTGTAAGAGCATCGTCAACAGCAAGGTCCTGGGAAACATAGCCAATAGCATTACGAACCTGGTAAGGATTCTTTGTTATATCCAATCCAACAATATTGGCTTTGCCTTTTGTAGGTTTGATCAAAGTGGTAAGCATAGCAATAGTAGTTGATTTGCCGGCGCCATTAGGACCAAGGAAACCAAATATCTCTCCCTCCTCAACATAAAAATTAACATCATCAACGGCAATAATTCCTCCTTTGTAAACTTTAGTTAATCCCTGTGCTTCGATAATCTTGGTCATTTCACTTGTAAGTATTTTCAATTTTGTTGCAAAATTAAGCTATTTCTGAGAAGAGGTTTATTTCAAATGTTAATGTTTAATAATTCTTAAATTTACAGATTAAATAAATAAATTATATTTGTAGTGGAAATAGACACAAGTATTAAAAATTTAAATAATTATCAATTATTCATAAAATAATGGGAGGAAAATAATATGAAAAAAATAATAACATTAATAATCATAGTTATCGGACTGAATTATTTGAATACAAATGCACAGATTGACATTAAGGGGAAGCTGAAGAATAAAACTAATAATAAGGCTAACAATGAAACTGACAAGACCATTGATAATGGACTTAATAAGGCAACTGATGGTGTAAAGAATTTGTTTAAAAAGAAAAAATCTGATGAGAAATCTGAAGAGAAAAAGGAAGTTGAATCAAAAAAAGAAATTAAAACAGAACCTGAAAATAAGCCTGAAGCTAACTCCAAACAGGTGAAGACCGAACAGCCATCATTGAAAAGCTATTCAAAATATGATTTTATTCCAGGAGAGCAAATTATATATTATGATGACTTTTCTTATGTCAATTTGGGAGATTTTCCTGATAAATGGAATACAAATTCATCAGCTGAAGCTATTACCCTAAATAATTATCCCGGTAAATGGCTCTCTTTGAAAGGAGGCGGAACTTTTTACCCTGAAAGTGTGACTAAGTTTTCTGAAAATTTCACTCTCGAGTTCGATATGATTTCATCATATTCAAAATTTCCTAATTGTCTTGAAGTTTATTTTATTCATACAATACCGGGTCAGGGTATGGATGGTGCTGTATCGGGCAAAGGTGGATTTGCACTTAAGATGAATAGTAATGATATTAACATCCGACAGTGGAAGCAAGAAAAATATGATAATATTAACCAATATGAAAGAATACCTATGACAAATCAGAATGGTAAGCTGATAAAACTTTCCATCTGGGTTCAGAAACAAAGAGTCAGACTTTATTATGAAGGTAATAAAATATTCGATATTCCTAAAATGATGCCTACAGAATTAATACTCGACAGACTTCGTTTTGATGTTGACTGCAGGGAACCGGAAGCAAACATTTACGTATCCAATATCCGCCTTGCTGAAGCCGCACCTGATATGCGCAGCAAATTGATAACAGAAGGGAAGCTTGTCACTCACGGAATTTATTTTGATTCAGGAAGCGATGTTATAAAAGCTGAATCATATGGAACCCTCAAGGGTATAGCAAATACCCTGAATGAAAATCCTGCTGTAAAGGTCAGGATAATCGGTCATACTGACAGCGACGGTGGAGATGTCATGAATTTGGAATTATCAAAGAAAAGAGCTGCATCTGTTAAAAATGCTCTCACAACTGAATTTGCAATTGAAGCTTCGAGAATGGAGACTGACGGCAAAGGTATGTCTGTACCCGTTTCACCAAACACAACAAATGAAGGTAAAGCCAACAACCGCAGAGTTGAGTTTATTAAACTCTGATCAAGTGCTGAGAATTATTCGCAAATAAATCATTATTAAGGTGCTCATAAACTCGCTCTGCTCGGTTGAGAATTGAGAACATTGAACAATGAACAATAAGAAACAGACACGAATATCAAGTTAATAATTAATATTAAAATATGGAAAAGAGAGAAAGCATGTTTAGTTTTCATTTAGGCAAATATCAAAAATATTATGAATCTGCATTACAATTAATGGAGAGAGAGAAAATTATTTCAAGGATTTGGTCAAAAGACTTTACAATATGGAACAAAAAGCCTGATGAAATATCAAACCGGCTCGGCTGGCTGAAAAGTCCTGAAGCATCCCTGGAAGCGGTTAATTCAATTAATGAATTAGTTTGCAATGTTAGAACAGAAGGGTTTACTCATGTTCTTTTGCTTGGAATGGGTGGTTCAAGTCTTGCTCCTGAAGTGTTCAGTATGACATTTGGTTCCAAACAGGGGTATCTAAGCTTAGATGTTCTTGACAGCACTGATCCGGGAGCAATTCTGGAATGTTCACTAAAATCAGAGTCTGCCAAAACATTATTTATAGTTTCAACAAAATCAGGTGGTACTGTTGAGACCTTTTCGTTCATGAAGTATTTCTATAATAAAACAGTTGATAAAGTAGGAAAGGATAAAGCAGGAGAGCATTTTATTGCAATTACTGATCCCGGAAGCGGGCTTGAGACAGTAGCAAAAGAATTAAACTTCAGAAAGATGTTTTTAAATGACCCAAATATCGGAGGAAGATATTCAGCTCTTTCATTGTTTGGGATTGTACCAGCAGCCTTACTCGGAATAGAAATAAAAGAATTGTTAAGCAGAGCGGAGGCACTCGTTCAAAACGAGCGCCAGCAGGATTCGGCTAAGACAGGACTCATAATAGGTGAATTAGCTAAGCATGGAAGAGACAAGCTGACTTTTTTAATTTCTGAAAAGATATGTCATTTCGGTGACTGGGTTGAGCAATTGATTGCTGAAAGTACAGGTAAAGATGGTAAAGGAATCTTGCCTGTTTGCGGAGAAGATGTTTTGCCGACTGAATTTTATTCAGATGACAGGTTGTTTGTTAATTTAAAGCTTGCAGGTGATAATACTTTCGATAAAAAACTCTCTGAATTAAAAGAAGCAGGTCATCCTGTTATTCAAATAACTCTATCAGATATTTATGATATTGGTGTTGAATTTTTCAAATGGGAAATAGCGACAGTTGTTGCCGGCTGGAGTCTCGGAATACAACCATTCGACCAGCCTGATGTCGAGTCAGCTAAAATAGTGGCAAGAAAGATGGTAGAAGATTATATAGAAAAAGGTAAGCTTCCAGAAGAGAAACCAATAATTGAAGAAAAAGAAATAAAGATTTATGGAGATATAAAAGGAAGCACAATAAAAGAAAGTATAAGCAACTTTCTGAACAATTTTAATTCAGGTAATAAAGAAGGAAGAAGCTATATCTGCTTTCAGGCTTACCTAAAACCAGAGATAAAAACAACAAAAGCATTGCAATCGTTAAGAACTAAACTTCAAAAGAAGTATAAATCAGCAGTTACCTTAGGTTATGGACCGCGTTTCTTACATTCTACCGGACAATTGCACAAAGGTGATGCAGGCAAAGGATTATTTATTCAATTTACTGCAACAATGCATGAGGACGTTCCCATTCCAGAGAATCCAAATGATAAGAAATCCTCAATAACATTCGGAGTTTTAAAAACTGCTCAGGCATCAGGCGACAGGCAAGCACTTGTAAATAAAAACCGCAAAGTGATCAGCATTGATTTAGGCAAGGATATTGTAAAGAGCTTGAAAACTATTGAAGAGATTGGAGATTAAAGATTGAAGAATATAAGTTTTAATTGAGTTTGGTACTCATTAAAACATTATTTATTTTCCTGAATATTTAAATTAACTTTTTTGGAATATTCATTATACTCCTTAATCAATTCGGCTACTAAGGTTTTGACAGGAATAATTTCTTTAGTTCTATAAGCATTAGAACCAGCAAAAGCAAATCCATTAACAAAATTTCCCTTTTGAGCATTTATTAAAGCAGAAACAATGCAATATGGAGTAGTTTCAATATTGCAGGTTTTAATACAGTGATAGTGACATACCAATGGTTTCTTATTTCCCTGGCTGACTTCATCAAGGAATTTGCTTCTAATAGCTCTTCCAGGCATACCGACTGGACTTTTTATGATTTTTATATCTTCTTCTTTTGAATTAATATAAGTTTGCTTGAATGCTAAAGAAGCATCACATTCATCTGTAGTAACAAAACGTGTGCCTAATTGTACACCAGTAGCGCCTAATTTTATAAATTTGTATATATCTTCACCTGTATAAATTCCACCTGCAGCAATAACCGGAATAGATTTTCCACTTTTTACTTCAAATTCTTTAACAACTTTAATAACTTCCGGCAGAATTTTTTCAATAGAATAATCAGGGTCATCAATTTGCTCTAATTTAAAACCAAGATGTCCGCCAGCCTTAGGACCTTCGACCACAACCAAATCAGGCAAATAGTTAAACTTATCATTCCATCTTTTACAGATAAGCTTTGCAGCTCTAGCAGAAGAAATAATAGGGGCTAATTTTGTATTACAACCCGGGGTCAAATATTGTGGCAGATTAAGAGGTAATCCAGCACCAGAAAATATTATATCAACGCCTTCAGAGATAGATGTACTAACCATATCCCCATAATTGGTCATTGCTACCATAATATTGATACCAATAACTCCTTTAGTTAGGCTTCTTATTTTTTGGATTTCTTTTTTTAAACCCCTAATATTTGAATCAATATAATTAGTCAAATAATCAGGTTCGCTCATTCCAATACCAGCAGCAGAAAGAACTCCAAGACAACCTTCATTAGTCACAGCAGAAGTAAGATGTGACATAGATATTCCCACACCCATTCCTCCCTGAATAATCGGATATTTTATTTCAATATTACCTATGCGCAAACTTTTCAGATTGTCCATTCTTTCTTAATAATAATATGAAATTCCCTTTAACACCTCTAATTTAAAAGTCAAATCATGTTTATGTTTAATAACAAATCTATTTAAGAAGATAGTGAAAGGCTTAAACTGAAAGGTGTTAAAGCAAGCCGAACAATACAGTTAAAGAAGCACCAATTCTTAAAAAGTTTACAAAAATAAAATAAATTACTCAATTTTAATAAAATATTTTCTAAAATATAATAAATATTATCCAACTATACATAAATATATTCCTGAAAATGTTTATTTTACAGAGTTTTTATAATTTTTGAAACTATATTAATTTGTAAAATGGGATTTTGAAAATATAAATTTAGGTAAGTTATTTAATTAATAACTTTATTTTTTACTTTTTATTGTTATTTAGATGAATTAACTAAATTCATCAGAGGT
>CAZMDE010000161.1:0-6135 GCA_964564355.1 uncultured Bacteroidales bacterium
CCCCTCACAATAAAATGTAAATTTTCCTTCCTTGAGTCCTTTAGAATAATTACCTGAAGATATTAATTGTCCATTCTCATCGTGCAACATAAACTCTCCATTGATTTTTCCATCTAAATAGTCACATGCGAATTTTTCAATTTTATTATTATACCACTTTATTAATTTGCCTGTTTTATCTCCTCCTTTAAAAGTAAATTCTTCTGTTTTATTCCCGCCAATAAAAGTTTGCTTACTGACCTTTTTACCTGTTTCATCTGTAAGAATGTAGTTTCCGTCTTTAACTTTTCCTTTTATATATTCAAAGTTGGTTTTTATCGTATTATTTGAATTCCATTCTGTAGTCTTAAGAATTTCCCCATTTTTATATACAACCTCTTTTTCTTTATTTTTATTATTATAGTAAAATATATGATAACCATTAGGTGTTCCAAGAAAATAATTTACCTCGCTTTTAATATTCCCATTTTCATACCACTCCATTTGAGTTTTATCATACATATCGCTTATTAAATTATTTTCTATTTGCTTTTGCCCATTTTCAAACCATTCTTGTTGCTTACCGTCTTTTTTCCCATTGTTATAATTAATTTCACTCTTTTTATTTCCATTTTCAAACCACTCTGTGTGAGTTCCTTCTTCTATTCCATTAGAAAATCTCCCTTCACTTTTTTTCTTTCCATCAGTATAGTATTCAATATATAATCCATTTTTATAGCCATTATAAAATTCTCCCATATGTAAATTTGTTTTTTCATCTAATAATAATAATCCGGTAAATGGTGAATTTTTATAATAAACAACTTTCCCCTTATTTGTTATTTCATGAAGATAAGCAGGTTCTAAATCAACTTGTGAAAAACAATGAGAAATACACAAAAATGAAAAAAAGGTTATAATTATAAGAGTCTTCATATTATTAACTTTATTTTTTGTAAATGACATATTTTGTATAGTTTAAATTTTTAAAACTTATTCAATTAACACCCAAATTTTTATTATAGTTATTAGTAGCAACTACAGCCCAAATAATACAAATTGGCCAGGTTAGAAATAATCCAAAGCCAAAAGTTATAAAAGCAATAACTACATTTACTAAAAGCATTATTATGCCTCCGGTTACTGTTGAGTAAAGCATTCCAAAAGGACCAAATAATACAGTTAGTATAATAGTCACTCCCATACTTTTTTGATTTTTTACAATTATGATTTGCGGGTTCTGTGTTTGTTGATTTTCCATTTTATTAATATTAAAATGTACGCCTACTCTCTTTCTCAGCTTTTCGGCTTCCGCTGTTTATTTGTTTTTATTATTTCATGAAAAAACAAAAGTATAAAATTGTTTTTATATTATTGATATAAATGTATAATTTATTTTTAAATCTCATTTTTTAGCAAATTTACAATTAATTGTTCTTCGTTTATTAACATTCTTTAACATATATCGTGCCAAAATATACCGAATCTTAAAATATATTTTTATAACTTGTTTTTATAATGCTTAAAGCCCTTACTAAATAAGGACTTAAGGATAGTTAAATAAAATTTATTTTCTTGCTTATAATATATTAAATCTCTACATGTAATCTGTGTTCTGTTTTAAGAATAGTAGTTTATTATATGAAGTTTTTATATTGCAAATTGCAAAATAAGACTTATTCGTAATATTATATAGTATATGTTTTAATAGTTTTATCTGTTTTTTTAATACTAAATTTTCTGTTTTTAATCAAATGTTTCAAAATCCCATCACTTTTAACATAAAAAGACTTGACATCCGTTTTCTCTTGTCGTATCTTTGCAATGAATTTTTATTTTCAAATTTTTAATATTTGATAGTATTTTGGTACACTTTTTGTTCTTTAATATTTGATATCTTTTTGTAATTTGTTATTTGTAATTTATTTGTTATTTGGGATTTGTTATTTGTAATGTTATGTCAAAATATTCTAAAACACCATACATGCCTCAACTAAAGGTAATTTCTGCTTTTACCAGATATACAACCTTGATAGTAAATAACTTAGTTTCCTTGTAAGCCTTGTCTTAGCCCCGTCTCAGCCTTGTCTTAGCCTTGTCTCAGCCTTGACCTTAGGATATCATACTGTCCCCCAACAGTTTATAATCAGTCCCTAATGAGTGTTGACCTGCTTATGAATTTTACATAATTCTATGATTTCCAATTAATAAACAAATTAACCTATGTTCTACAAACTACGAACTACGAACTAATTACTACTAACAAATGAATAAATGAACTATTAAACTAATCCACTAATATTATTACTTTAGCACCTTAATAGATTTACTAAAATTTGCCGTAATTTGTAAGAAATGATTCTATTTGATAAATTTACTCTTAATAATGGTTTGAAAGTTCTGGTTCATAAGGATGAGTCAACCCCGATTGTTGCAATGAACATATTATACAATGTGGGAGCAAGGGATGAAAGTCCTGAAAAGACAGGTTTTGCCCATCTGTTTGAACACCTTATGTTTGGAGGCTCTGTTAATATACCTGAATACGATGAACCCCTCGAAAGAGCAGGTGGTGAGAATAATGCTTTCACCAATAATGATATAACTAATTACTATCTTACAATACCCAAACAAAACCTTGAAACTGGTTTCTGGCTTGAATCCGACAGGATGCTGTCGTTGGCTTTTACTAAAAAAAGTCTAAATGTTCAAAGGAATGTAGTTATTGAAGAATTCAAGCAGTCATATCTCAATCAGCCTTATGGAGATATATGGCTACTCCTGAGACCCCTGGCATATAAAGTGCACCCTTACCAGTGGGCTACAATCGGAAAAGATATTTCCCATATAGCTAATGCTGAAATGATAGATGTTAAGTCATTTTTCAGAAAGTTTTATTGCCCTCAGAATGCAATCATGACAATAGCCGGTAATGTTAATCTTGAAGAAATAAAGGAATTATCAGAAAAATGGTTTGGACCAATACCGGGAGGAAAAATACTGGTCAAGGAATTACCTGTTGAACCTGAGCAGAATGAGCATAGAAGCTTGACGGTTGAAAGAGATGTTCCCTATGATTCCATATATAAGGCATATAAAATGTGCGCAAGACTTGATAAGGAATATTATGCAACAGATTTATTATCAGACATTTTATCATTTGGCGATTCTTCCCGTCTTTACAAGACGTTGGTTAAAAAGCTTAAGCTATTCAGTAAAATAAATGCTTACCACTTAGGACATTTTGATAAAGGTATATTTATTATTTCAGGACAGCTCGTTAAAAATGTAAGTTTTGAAAAGGCTGAAAATGCACTTAATCAATTACTCGAAGAAATGAAGACAGACCTGATATCTGAAGAGGAACTAACAAAAGTTAATAATAAAGTTGAAGCTAATTATATATTTTCCGAAATGTCTGTGCTTAACAAAGCTATGAACCTCAGTATTTACGAATTATTAGGAGATGCGGATTTAATTAATAAAGAAATTGATCTTTATAAGCAGGTAACTCGCGGGCAAATTAAAACCCTTTCAAACAATATGTTTAGAAACACAAACTGCTCTACTTTATACTACAAAGCAAAGGGAGTAGGAAGAAATGAACAATGAGATTAACTGATATTTTGCAATTTTAACTTAACTATATTTTACCTCTTGAATAAAACTGTATTTATATTTTTTATCAGTTTTGCCTTGCAACTTACTACTTACGACTTACGACTTTTTAATTATTGTGTCGCTCAATGCACATTTAAGACTATAGGTCATAAAGGAGGGTCCTGTTATAATTACCCTGATAATACACTTTATGCTATTGAGCAGTCTTTTACAGAAGGTGTGTGGGCAGCAGAAGTCGATGTAAGAGAAACATCTGACGGTGTTCTGATATTATGTCATGAAGGGTCTATTGAAAAAGCTACAAATAGCTTTGGCTTTATTGATGCTCTGCCATATTCATATATTAAAACCCTTGATGCAGGAAGTTGGAAGGATAAAAGGTTTGCCGGTGTAAATATACCTACACTTGTTGATGCGCTTAAGCTTGCTCATAAATACAATAGGAAGCTTTATCTTGATGTAGTTGGATGGCATCCGGAACAGATTGCCAAAGCTATAAAAGATGCAGGAGTTCCTCCGGATATTTGTTTTCCCGACCCGAGAACTCTTGAAGAGATCTCAGGCTATCACGCTGTATTGCCCGAAATGCCTCTTGTGTATTTTGGAGACCCGCCTGCTGATATAAATGATGCTGGTTTTTACCAATTCCTTAAAGATAATGGAGTAATTGCTGCTGAATTATATTATGGTGACATCTTAGATACTATTACTTATCCATTGTCAAAAACCTATCGTGATAACCTGCATAAATATGGCATGGAACTGTGGGTATATACTGTAAATGATATATCACTAATGAAGGCTTTAAAAGATTTTGGTATTGACGGGATTGAATCCGACAGACCTGCCGCGCTTAAAGATATCTTTTGCAACAAAGGTGATGGCGGTTTCTTTCCTGAAAAAAGAATTACAGGTCAATGGGATTTTAACAATAAAAACTTGATTGCTACTGTCGGCTCTAAATTAATTGAAGGAGGCGATACATCATTGAATTCCCGGAGAGTGGCTTTCAATACTACCAAAGGCTTTGGATTGCCTGATATAAAAGGAAATGTTACAAATGTGATGCTTGTCCCGGGGTTTGACAGCAATCATTCTATTCAATTTTTTTCAAATATTTATAGTGAAGATATTCCTTCTTCTTTTCATGACTATAATTATTCTATTATCATGGATATACTTAAGCCCGCAACTTCAACAAAGCCTTATATTGCCTTATTTCAGACCGATGATAATAATGTTGACGATGCTACAGTCTTTATAAGAAAAGCTAACAGAGGTATAGGAATATTTGACTCATATGATGGATATATAGCTGATAATACATGGTACAGGATAGCCTTGGTATTTGATGTTCCCAATCACAGGTTTGATAAATATATAGATGGAAAATATGTTGGTACAACTCCTATTAATCCCAGTGGAGGAGGTAAATTCGGACTTAACAATAACTGGAGCGGCTGGTATTCTTTGCTTTTTTCAGATAATAACGGAGAGACAGATACCATGTTTGTCAGCAGCATACAGGTCAGAAGCTATGCAATGGATTCTGTTGAAGTATCGGGGCTTG
This sequence comes from uncultured Bacteroidales bacterium, assembly GCA_964564355.1. Lineage (GTDB taxonomy): Bacteria > Bacteroidota > Bacteroidia > Bacteroidales > JAGODS01 > CAZMDE01. The sequence goes on from CAZMDE010000161.1 coordinate 5,171, forward strand.
GGTCAGTTTCTTATGAAAAAATACCTCAATCTATACGAATTGATTCATCTTATTGTCCGGTTATAATATTACAGCCTAATGACACCATGTTTTACCCGGGTACTGATGTATGCTTTACCACTAAAGCTTCTAAGAATGTTAACTATTTATGGCAAATGAATACAAACGGTAACTGGACAGACATTATCGGTATCAATTATTCTGATAAAGCTTCCTCTGTTCTCAAAATATCTGATGTACCTCAGTCTTTTAATAATACACTGTACCGATGCATAATCAGCAATAATTGTTCTGTTACTTCAAATTCTGTAACATTGAAGATAACAACCTTGCCAGTTATTTACGGTATATTGAATTATAATAATGTTGCAACAACACCAATAAAATCTACAAAGGTTAATCTTTATAATTCAGAAGGAAAAAGAATTGATTCAACTACTACGAATACATCAGGCTTCTACAGGTTCTTTAATATTGATGATGGGAAGTATATTCTTAAGCCTGATATTAAAGCGAAATCCGGAGGGTTTAACCCGACTGATGCTTTGCTTGTTAACAGGAATTATATCACCCTTTATCAGTTTAAAGATGAATTGAAGAAAAAGGCAGCAGATGTTAATGAAGATACTGATATTAATCCTACTGATGCTTTGTTGATCAACAGGAGATATATTGGCATTCTTAAATCTTTCAAACCCACAAACTGGAAGTATCAATCAGATACTATCACAGTTAAAGGGGCTGATATCAATTACAATATAAAAGCCATTTGCACAGGCGATGTGAATGGTTCTTTTTAAACCAAAATTGGTATCCGGGTTAACATTATTTGTCTGAATTACCTTATTGAAGAGGGTTTAGAGTGCCTGCCTTAAGGCTGTTTTTTACTTCAAATTTCAGAGCATGATTTCAGGGATGTAGATAGCAAAACCCAATTCCAATAAACCACGTGTGCCGTGCGAGGC
>CAZMDE010000162.1:0-542 GCA_964564355.1 uncultured Bacteroidales bacterium
ACCATTAAAAAAATATCCATTAATCAAATGTAACATTTCTTTAAGTGGTGAAAAAATATATCATCTGCCTTTTGACCAACAATATGATAAAACTCTTATTAAAAATAGTGGGGAATTTTATGCTATGACAGTGGCTGAAGCAATGTCTAAGGGTTTTAGAAGAGCTTTCAGATGGAGAGGTACAAATTAGAAAATAAATAATTGGAGATAAGAGCAAAGAATAGAAATTGTTAATTCCCTAAGGAAAAAAAAGACGAAGCGAGGGCGCTTGTTTAACAAGGATTTCGCCCTGACAGGGCTTGGAATTTGGGTTTTATAGATTACACAGTGCTTTGCCCTGTGCTAGTATATTAAGTCCCTTCAGGGCAAACAATAAATATTTGCAAATTCCCTGACGGGAAAAGAAAGACGAAGCGATGACGCCTAACAAATAGAGGCACTCGTTGCAAACTAGCGCCAGCATTGAGATGTGGTTTTCTATTGACATTAATGCCCTATGGGCAAGATCAGTGAACAAAAAATAGTCGTAAGTCATAAGAAAA
>CAZMDE010000162.1:552-6104 GCA_964564355.1 uncultured Bacteroidales bacterium
AAAAAATGAAAAATTCACGCGAAGCACGCAAAGTCAAGCGCAAAGTTAAGGTGCATTGCGAGCTCTACCAACTTCAAAAAAGATAACTTTGGACTAAAGTCCTAAATATGAGGAATATAATAAACACACGACCTAAAGGTCGTGCCTAATGAAAAAGCTTATAAATAAAGGATTTTAGAAGAGAAAAAAATACCGAACTATTGTTATTTATCAGGAATAATATTTATCCCTTTTGCTGTAATTCTGACAGTTGAGGTTTTTTTAAATATATCATTTTTATTTATTATTTCAAACTTGGGATTAATAATATAATCAAACTTGTTGTCAGATATTAATTTATAAGTAGCAATATTTTCAGCTTTTCTATATGGAGCGGGAGCTATCAATGCATTAATACCAAAACCAATAATTAAACCGCAGGGATAAGCAATACTATAAGGCATGAATTCAACCCATGTGCTGGGATTGTTTGTCATAGATGAATGTCTTCTGTATTTTCCGGCTTTATAATCTATATTTGACAATATGAATCCGGAACCAATTGACAATGCAGATGCCAATATTAATCCTGAAACATTAAAATTAAAATTAGCTATTTTAAGATTTCCATTGTTCATCTTAATAATGCCTTTTTTATTTTTAAAATCTTTATTATTATAAAATAATCCGAGTGTTTGCGTGACAGTTGCTTCTGCATTTTTATCATCACTTATTTTGTATTCAGACCTTTTAAATGGTTCTGTAGAAACTTTCATTTTTGACACGATTTTTGTGGCTGTATTGCAGGATGTCATAATCAGAATAAGGATGGGTAATATTATTTTCATTTTTGCAGAATTAATATATGTGTCTAATAGTACACTGATTTATTATGATTAGTTATGATTATAATTTCACTTTAGGGATGGACTCTAATTACTATATATTTGATTCAATTGTTTCCTTAAGTTTAAGGTTGAGGATATTTACAAAATTCTGGAGGGGACGCTGAAGCATCATCTTGAGCATTGTATTGAGTTCGGCTGAAAACACTATCTGGCTTGTTGTTTGATTGCTAACTGACTCATCTAACAATATACTCAGGCTGTAAGCAAAAGGGTTTACTTTATCTGAGCCATAGACTATTTTAGAGAAGGGAGTCTTTTCTGATATAAGCATTGACAACTCAGCCATACCCTGTATTGTAAATGAGCAGTTGTCCTGTGTAGCTTTCCAATTTGTAATCTGCTCAGGCATGAGCTTACCGAAATTATTGAAATCACTCAGGAAAGTGAAAACTCTTTCGGAAGATGAGTTAATAATTACTTTATCGGATTGGAAGTCGGTCATAAATTAGTCGTAAGTCGTAAGTCGTAAGTAATTAATTAATAAATCAATATTATTTACCCCATTCTTCGGGGGCGATACGCCATTGTTCGAGTAAAGTGATTTCTTTGGCAGAAATAAAATTACTTTTCAAAGCCTGTTTCAGAAGAATATCATATTCAGAAAGAGTAATAAGCGGGCATTTGGCATTCTTGAAAGCATCTTCAGCAACTTTGAATCCATAAGAGAAAATAGCAGCCATACCTTTAACAAGGCAATCAGCCTTTTTAACAGCTTCGACAGCGGCAAGGCTGCTTTTGCCTGTGGATACGAGGTCTTCGATGATAACGACTGACTGACCAGTTTCAAGTACACCTTCAACCTGGTTTCCCATACCATGGTCTTTGGCAGATGACCTTATATAAACAAAGGGTAAGCCAAGCTCCTGAGCAACAAGAGCACCAATAGCTATTCCACCTGTTGCTACACCAGCAATAACATCGGTATCACCAAAATGTTCATTAATAATTTCAACAAACTGCTGACGTATATAAGTTCTTATTTTATGATAAGACAAAGTCTTACGGTTATCGCAGTAAATAGGCGATTTCCATCCCGAAGCCCAGTTAAAAGGTTGCTTGGTATTTAATTTAATTGCTTTAATTTGCAACAAATATTCAGATATTTGTAAAGCGGTTTCTTGGTTATAAATCATGCAGCAAAATTATAAAGTTTTTCTTAAAAACAAATCAATAATTCTTATTGATAATTTTATCAGTGATGAAAAGCAAAATACAAATGCTATTCATTATTTTACAAATGACATTAAATTGTCGCAGGCAATTGACAGTTTTGCCAATAATAATTCTACAGATGAACTTTACATTGTTTGTAAAGATACAAATAAAACTTTTAAACGCCTGTTTGTAATTTATAGTAACATAAAAGCCTCCGGCGGCTTGATAAAAAATCCTGAAAATAAGATTCTCTTTATATATCGTAAAAACCAGTGGGATTTACCAAAGGGCAAGATAGACAGATTTGAAACTAAAAAACATGCTGCTAAAAGGGAGGTGAGAGAAGAATGTGGTATTAAAGGTTTTAAAATTACAAGGAAACTGCCGACTACTTATCATATGTATAAAATCAAAAATGAATGGGTAATTAAGAGCATCTACTGGTATGAGATGTATTATGATAAACCAAATCCTCCCAAACCACAGATAGAAGAAGACATAACAGATATAAGATGGTTTAAAGTAAATGAGATAAATGAAGCATTGCAAAATACTTACAAATCAATCTACGAACTGGTAACTAATTATTTGCTAAAGTATAAGTAAATTTATTTTGAAGGAATGAATGAACCATTCACATCTCCCCTACAGATTGCTTTAATGACTTCATTATAATATCCATCAATGACTTCGAAAGTTGGATTGTCAAATATCCAATCAGAAAGAGGTTCTTTATTTTCATCAACGAATTTATCAATGACCCCGATATATCTTCTGCTAATCAATAAAGCATCAGTAGGATTTATTTTTCCATCATTATTAACGTCTGCTGCCGCTTTTTTAAGTGAATCAGTAATAATCTTTGAGCCAATGTAATGTCTATTAACAAGAAGCGCATCAGCAGGATTACTTCCACCCCACTTTTTGTTAGTATAACCTCTGAATTTATATTTGCCATTAGCATGCCCATACCAAACAATACACATACCATAATCATCAATGTCCAGACTATCAATCAAGATATCATCCATAGTCAGGAAAGAAACATAAGTATTTGAATTATCATTATACCCGCTTATTGCAGTAGAATCCTTATTGCAATATTTCACAGAACCAGCAATAAAATTATAAGACCTGCAAGCAGGCATATATATCTGTAATATTTTAGGAGTTATAATACCGCAGGAATTAGAAATTTCGCATCTATATATACCTGAAGCTGCAATAATATTAAAATTGCTATTAGTTGCTCCCTCTATTTTTTTTCCGCCATTATACCATTGATAATGAAAAGGAGTTGTTCCTGAAGGTGAAACAGACATAGAAACATAATTGCCATAATATTCAGCAGTTTTTCTAAATTTAACTTTTAAATATGGAGGTGAATTGACTTTAAGAATAGCAGGATTTGAAACTATGCTTCCGATAGAGTCAGAAACCTCACATTTATAAATCCCTGTATCCTGGAGTTTGGAACTAATAATAGAGAATAAGGAATTTGTAGCTTCGGTGATATTAATATTGTTTTTCTGCCACTGATAGGATAATACAGCTGAACCTAGCGCTTCAACAGTAAATGTCGCTGAATCATTTACACATACAGTATCATTAGCTGGCTGAACAATTATTTGAAGTGAATTGCCTTTATTTTTCACGTTCAATTGAAAGGATTGAATAGAAAGTTGAGCAATGGAATGCTGACAACTGAATATTGACAAACTGATAAACAGGATAAGTTTTTTCATTGTTTTGGGATATAAACCACAAAGGTATAAAATATATTTGATTTCGGATTTCGGATTTAATTATGCATTCAGAAATCAAAGAATAATTAATTAGAGTCTGTCCATAAAGTCAATATATGTATCTAATAGTACACTGATTTATTAAGATAGTTATGATTAGTTAATATAAAAATTTCATTTTAGGAATAAACACAAATTATATAAATATTCTGAATTTTGTATTATTGCAAATAATTTTAAAGATTATTAAAAAATAATTTTTGATGTGTCATTTAATAATTAATTTATATTTGCAGGCATAATATTAACTTAAATAGTATGAAATTTTATAGAAGTATTACAATAGCTTTAATAGTATTTATTGGCTTTTCTTTAAATTTAAAAGCACAAAAAGATTTTACTGCAATAGCAGATGAGGCTTTCAACTCACAAAAATATTACGATGCAGTTCCAATGCTTAAAAAGGCTCTATCCAAGACAAAATCTTCAAACAGAGCAGATAAGGGCAGGCTTACATTCCGCATAGCAGAATGCTATCGTCTGACTAATCAACCAGAAAATGCAGCAAAATGGTATGACAGGGCAATGGGAAAATATAAAGAGAACATACTATTTTTAAATTATGCAGAGGTGCTCAGAAAACAACAAAAATGGGATGATGCAGTAGTTCAGTATAAAGCTTACGCAGAAAAAGTTCCAACAGACCCAAGGGGGAAAATAGGCGAGCAATCTTGTTTATTAGCAAAAAAATGGAAGGACAATCCAACCCGTTATAAGGTAAAAGAAATGAGAGTTTTCAATTCAAAGCAGAGTGATTTTGCTTCAGCATTTATTGACCAGAGAAAATTTAATTCAATTCTTTTTACTTCAGGACGAGAGTCATCAACCGGCAAAGGTTCAGATGCATGGACAGGAGAAACATTTACAGATATATATGTTTCGAGAAAAGACAGGAAAGGCGACTGGAGCAGCCCTGTTTCAATAGGAAAGCCTCTTAACACTGAAGAAGCAGAAGGAGCAGCAATGCTGAACAGAAAAGGCACAGAAATATACTTCACCAGGTGTCCGCGTGCAAAAAAGAAGAAGACTATTTGTAATATCTATACCTCTCAACTTATTGGCAATGACTGGAATGAACCAAAAGCATTGGTACTTGTACCAGACAGTATCACAGCAGGCGATCCATTTATAAGTGATGATGAGCTGTCTTTATATTTTTCTTCAGATTTATTAGGAGGAAAAGGAGCTCATGATATTTGGGTTGCAAAACGTACATCCAAAACAGGAGATTGGGGAAAGCCTGAAAACCTTGGTCCAAACATTAATACAGCAGGAGAAGAAAGATTTCCTTTTATAAGACCAAATGGTGACTTTTATTTTTCTTCAGATGGATTAGTAGGCATGGGAGGATTGGATATTTATAAAGCTCCTAAAAAAGACAATTCATGGGGACAGCCGGTAAATATGCTGCCTCCAATAAATACAGCAGCAGATGATTTTGCCTGCATCTTTATGGGTAATGAAGAAAGAGGATTCTTATCAACAAACAGAATTCTCAAAACAAACGATGATATTTATATGTTCTGGTTACCAAACCTTCTGTTTACACTAAGAGGTACTGTAAGAGACGATAGTACTAAAAAAGTTATTCCGGATGCTTTAGTAAAAGTAACTGACTCAGATGGTAAAACTTTCCAGGGAAAAACTGATAATAATGGAGTTTACAGATTTGATACAACCCAAATTTTACCAAACAAAACTTATA
>CAZMDE010000163.1:0-2064 GCA_964564355.1 uncultured Bacteroidales bacterium
AGCAGGTGAGAAGTTTGTAAAATCTGATTTGAAAGATATTATTAAAAGAGTAGAAAATAATATTCTGAGTTTTTTAAAAAATAATTAATAAATTGTAAATGGTAAAAGTTCCATTCTCACCGCCAAGAATAGATGACGAAATTATCAATGCAGTAGTTGATACTTTGAAATCCGGATGGATTACAACTGGACCAAAAACCAAACAATTTGAAAAGAATATTACTGAATATTGCGGTAACAAAGCCACTCTATGTGTAAATTCTGCTTCTGCAGGTTTGGAGCTTATATTAAGATGGTTCGGTGTCAAGGAAGGTGATGAAGTTATTTTACCTGCTTATACATATTGTGCTACAGCCAATGTTATAGTTCATTGCGGGGCAACTCCTGTTTTTGTTGATATTAATGATGATTTCAATATTTCTGTTGATAATATTGAAAAAGCTATTACCGAAAGGACTAAAGTTATAATGCCTGTTGATATAGTTGGGCTTCCCTGTGATTATGATGAGATAAATACTTTAATTAAAAAAAATAAAATCATCTCTATATTTAAGCCGCAGAGTGAAGAGCAACTTAAGTTGGGGCGTATCCTAGTACTTGCTGATGCAGCTCATTCTTTGGGCGCAGACTATACAGGTAAGAAATCCGGTTCATTAACTGACATAACTGTATTTTCTTTTCATGCAGTTAAAAATCTTACTACTGCCGAAGGTGGTGCGATATGTCTTAACCTCCCTCTTCCTTTTAATAATGACGATTGCTATAATAAATTATGTATTAAATCCCTTCACGGGCAGACAAAAGATGCATTGTCTAAAACGCAGAAGGGAAACTGGCGCTATGATGTAATTGAGCCGGGTTATAAATGTAATATGACAGACATGCAGGCTGCAATGGGATTGGTTGAGCTTGCCAGATATGAGAAAGATATGCTAGTTAAAAGAAAACATATTTTTGAACTTTATTCTGAACTGCTTAAAAACTATCAGTGGGTTGAATTGCCAGTTTATAAGAATAATAAAAAGAAGTCGTCATATCATGTTTATCTAATAAGGATAAAAGGTATTAATGAACAGATGAGGGATAGAATTATTGAACATGTTTCTAATAAAGATGTATCGGTTAATGTACATTTTATTCCTGTTCCAATGTTAAGCTATTATAAAAATGCAGGCAATGATATCAAGGATTTCCCTGTTACTTATGATAATTTTTCAAGAGCAATAAGTCTGCCTGTTTTTTATGACATTACTGATGAGCAGATAAAAACAGTCGTAGATGTTATTGCGGAAAGCATTAATTTGTCAATTAAAAATTAATTTAACGATTATCCATTGTTGAAACGAACCTTTGATATTATAGTGTCAATTATTGGGCTTATCACACTTTCACCCTTATTTGTAGTTTTTTCTATATTTATTTTAATCGATTCAAAAGGTCCGATATTTTACAAACAAACAAGGGTGGGGAGAAACAGAAGAAATTTCTACTTGTATAAGTTTCGTACAATGGTTAAGGATGCTTCAGCAAATGGGTTTCTTACAATAGGTTCAAATGATTCCAGGATTACTAAAGCAGGCTACTTCTTAAGAAAATATAAAATTGATGAGCTGCCTCAGCTTTTTAATGTATTAATAGGTGATATGAGTATTGTTGGTCCACGCCCTGAAACTCCTAATCACGTTGAACTTTATAATTCTGAACAATTAAAGGTTTTATTAGTAAGACCGGGGTTAACTGACCTTGCTTCTTTGGAATATATTAATGAAAGTGAAATTCTTGCAAAGTATCCCAATCCCCGGGAAACATATATAAATTTCATAATGCCGGCTAAACTAAAGCTTAACTCCAAATATATTGCTGAGCAAAGCTTTATTAATGATTTGAAGATAATTCTGAAAACAGTTATAAAAATATTTAAATAAAAAAAAGGGTATACAATTATACCCTTTCTTATTGGATGAAGGCAGCCTCAAACCCGTCCAATCTCATGCAATTGGGATCTCCTGCAAATCAATATATTGGAATTGACAATGATGGTTACCATAGATGGTCCAATGGTAG
>CAZMDE010000163.1:2074-6097 GCA_964564355.1 uncultured Bacteroidales bacterium
GGCAGTCAATTGCGTCTTTTCCTTCCAAAAGATTTATACCATTTCTTATTAAGTGTAAATAAAAAAATATAGATTATTTCAAGATAATCTTAAATAGCAATTTCCTTTTTTAAGCTTTTAATTTTGTTTATTCCGTAACCTATTCCCATAGCCAGAAGATAAAGTAAGCCACCTTCAATTGGTCCTGCTTCATCCGTGGGGGGGGGAGGAGGAGGAGGAGGTTGTGAAAAAACAGGCATTAAAAATGCAAACGCTATTAAGATTACTATTAAAATAGCTAATCTTTTATTCAATATTTTATTTATTAACTGCATAAAATTACGTACCTTTCAGATGATTTAAAAATAAATTTTTTGCAAAAATAAAACATTTAAATGAATCCACAATACGAAAAAACACTTATTTTTTTTGTGGTTATTACTTACAGCTTGATATAAGTAATAATAAAAATAATCGAAATTCAATGAGCTATATTGTTTATATTCAATTAATTATCTATCTAAGTAAATTGTTTTTTAAAACATTAAATAAGTTTTTATATCAGTGATATAAAAAGTTGTATTTCAATTAAATGCATTGATTTTTTGAAAATTATAAAATAATTGCATTAAATATTTAAAATGCAAATTTAAAAATAAATAGTATACGGTATTAAAAAATAATTATTTTTGCACTTTAATTCAGGGCGATTAGCTCAGCTGGTTCAGAGCACCTGCCTTACAAGCAGGGGGTCACTGGTTCGAACCCAGTATCGCCCACCCAGGATTAATCCTTATTTTAGCTACTACAGCAAAACCTTTTCTTTTCACTCAATGTTTTTTTAATAAAAATTAAATTTTTATTATTTATTATTTTTCAATATCTTTGTGGGTTATTAATTTAGTAATAAATTATTGCTAATTTTTAGCATTAATCAATAATAGCAGGGAATTTAATAGTTTTTTGAATATAAATATATTTAAGTTATGAGTTATATTAATTTTGATAAAAGTTGTCTTGCACATCTTAATTGTGCATTAACTAAAGAAATTGTACGCTCTAACAGGGCAGGTACTTTTGCCTGCAACACTATTATTGGTTGCAATACCCGTAAATATCACGGTTTACTGATTTGCACACAACCTACAATTGATGACGGTTATCATGTTTTATTATCTTCTATTGACGAAACAATCATTCAAAATAATTCTGAATTTAATCTCGGCATACATAAATTCCCCGGAAATGTTTATTACCCTAAAGGTCATAAATACTGCTCCGATTTTAATACTGATTTTATTCCAATAATAACTTATACAGTTGGTGGTGTGGTATTGACAAAAGAAAGACTATTAACTGAATCTGATGATAGATTTTTAACAAGGTATACTCTTGTTGAAGCCCATTCACCTACAACTCTTAAATTTAAACCTTTTCTTGCTTATAGAAATATTCATAATCTCAGTAAAGCTAATGTATATGTAGATACTAAATATGCTAATATTCCAAATGGAATTAAATTAAGAATGTATACAGGTTATTCTTATGTGCATTTTCAGTTTTCTAAACAAGCTGAATATACTCATATCCCTGATTGGTATTATAATATTGAGTATGATGAGGAAAGAGAAAGAGGATATGAATATCATGAAGACTTATACGTCCCCGGATATTTTGAATTGCCTATTAAAAAAGGTGAAAGCATAATTCTTTCTACAGGACTTGAAGAAATTAATCCCACAACTCTTACTCGCGCATTTAATAATGAGATAAAAAAAAGAACTCCCCGTAACAGCTTTGAAAACTGCCTGAAAAATTCAGCTGAGCAGTTTGTTGTTAGAAGAGAAAAACAAACAAAGATAATTGCAGGGTATCCATGGTTTGGTGCGTGGGGAAGGGATACATTTATCTCTTTACCCGGATTAACATCATGTTTAGGTGATAATAAGACCTGCAAAGATGTTCTGGATACTATGGTTTCCCAGATGAACGGTCCTCTTTTCCCTAATGTTATAGGTTTTAATCAATCCTCTTATAACACGGCAGATGCTTCTCTTTGGTTTTTCTGGGCTTTGCAGCAATATGCAAAGTACTCAAGAACCAGACATAAGATATGGAAGGAATATGGCAAAGAGATGAAAATTATATTAAACGGTTTTAAGGATGGTACTGATTTTAATATTAAAATGCAGGACAATGGTTTAATATATGCAGGTGAACCCGGCAGAAGTGTTACCTGGATGGATGCCGTTGTTGCTGGAAAGCCTGTGACTCCTCGTATTGGATTGCCTGTTGAGATAAATGCTCTATGGTACAATGCAGTTATGTTCAGCCTTGAAGTTGCCGGTCTTGCAGAAGATTTGTCCTTTGTTAATGAATGGGAGCCTATAGCTGATATGATTTCCGAGTCTTTCCTCAATACTTTCTGGAATAAAGAAAGAGGGTATCTTGCAGATTATGTCAATGGTGATTATAAAGATTGGTCAGTCAGACCAAACCAGGTATTTGCATGTTCATTGCAATATACTGCTCTTGATAAGGAAAAGAGAAAGTCAGTCCTTAATATTATAAACAGACAATTAATGACAACAAGAGGTTTGAGAACTCTTTCTCCTAAACATCCCGATTATAAGGGATCATGTGTTGGCGATCAGACTACGCGTGACATGGCTTATCACCAGGGTACTGTTTGGCCATGGCTAGCCGGTCATTATGTTGAGGCTTTCCTAAGGATATACAAGAAAATTGGTGTTGAAATTGTTAAAGCAATATACAATAAGTTTGAAGAAACTATGTTTGAACACGGGATTGGCAGTATTTCGGAGATATATGACGGAAATCCTCCGCATACTCCCCGTGGTGCCATTTCTCAGGCTTGGAGTGTTGCTGAAATTATCAGAATGAAAAAGCTGATTGAAGAATATGATAAAAAATAGTTTAGAATAACTAATAAAACTGATAACTGATAAAATGAAGGTTTTAATGTTTGGTTGGGAATTTCCTCCGCATATAACCGGAGGATTAGGCACTGCATGTTTTGGATTGACAAAAGGTTTGGTTAATGCTGGTGTTGAGATAATCTTTGTTGTGCCCAAAGCCTATGGTGATGAACATGCTGAAAATATAAGAATTGTTAATGCAAGCGATGTGGAAATCGATATAAGAAGCACCACCTATAAGGACTATTGGGATATGATTACATATATGGAGATTGGTTCAAACCTTGTTCCTTATGCTTCTCCCGAAGAATTTAAACATATCACCTCTGAAACAAAGCTAACAGCTAAAACTATTAAAAGCAAAGTTTTTACAAAAAATTATAAGTTTTCCGGTAAGTACAGTCATGACTTACTGGAAGAAGTATCTCGTTATGCTATTGTAGCTGCAAATCTTGCTGTAACTGCTGATTTTGATATTATTCACGCTCACGACTGGCTGACCTATCCTGCCGGCATTGCCGCAAAAAAAGTTAGCAACAAACCTCTTGTTGTTCATGTGCACGCTACTGAATTTGACCGTTCCGGCGAGAATATAAATCACAATGTTTTTGAGATTGAGAAAAAAGGAATGGTTGCTGCTGATAAAGTTATCACTGTAAGTAACCGTACCCGCGATATTGTTATTAACAGGTATGGCATAGACCCTGCCAAGGTTGTTACTGTCCATAATGCAGTTGACCCTATTGATTATTCCAATTATAAAGAAGGGAAAAAGCATGTAAAAGAAAAAATTGTAACATTTCTTGGAAGGATAACCTTCCAGAAAGGTCCCGATTATTTTGTGGAAGCAGCTAATAAAGTCATTCAGCATGATAAAAATGTAAGGTTTGTGATGGCTGGTGAAGGTGATATGCTTTACAGGATGATTACAAGAGTTGCAAAGTTGAAAATAGCCACAAAGTTTCATTTTACAGGGTTCCTGGCCGTTCCGGAAGTAGATAAGATGTTAGCCATGAGTGATGTTTATGTGATGCCATCCGTATCTGAACCTTTTGGAATTTCGCCGCTGGAAGCCATGCGGTCGAATGTTCCGGTGGTCATCTCA
>CAZMDE010000164.1:0-6073 GCA_964564355.1 uncultured Bacteroidales bacterium
TAACAAGAAATTTATATTTACTTAAATCCTCTTTGTGATAAGCTTTTTCGTACATAGAATTAGTTCATTGGTTCAATAGTTCACTTGTTCATTAGTTATTATATTGCTTGTCGTAATACTTCTGATATTCGCCGGAGGTAACATTTTCAAGCCATTCATTGTTGGAAAGATACCAGTCCACGGTCTTTTCGAAGCCTTCCTGGAAAACTGCAGTTGGCTTCCATCCAAGCTCATTCTGCAATTTGGAAGAATCGATAGCATAACGCAAATCGTGACCAGCCCTGTCTTTAACGTAGGTGATCAATTTCTCGGAAGAGCCTGCATGACGCTTTAATCTGTTGTCCATTATCCTGCATAAATTCCTGATCAAATCAAGATTCATCAATTCATTGTTACCGCCGATATTGTATGTCTCGCCGACTTTCCCCTTATGATAAACCAGATCAATAGCTGCTGCGTGGTCTTCGACAAATAACCAATCCCTGACATTCTCTCCCTTGCCGTAAACCGGAATCGGTTTGTTGTTCTTGATATTATTGATTGCGAGAGGAATCAATTTTTCAGGAAACTGGAAAGGTCCGTAATTGTTGGAGCAATTGGTTATAACAACAGGGAAATTATATGTATGATTATAGGCTCTTACCAAATGGTCAGAGCTTGCCTTTGAAGCGGAATAGGGGCTATGCGGGTCGTAAGATGTTGTTTCGGTGAATATACCTTCTTTTCCGAGAGAACCATAAACTTCATCTGTAGATATATGGTAGAATAATTTATTTTGATAATTGTCTTTCCAGACGCTCTTCGCAGCATTCAGAAGATTAACTGTTCCGATGATGTTTGTAAAAATAAATTCCATAGGATTGGTTATGGAGCGGTCAACGTGAGATTCGGCAGCGAGATGAATGACTCCGTCAAATGAAAACCTATTGAACAATTTATTAATGAAATCTGCATCAGTTATATCTCCTTTGACGAATTCATAATTAGATTTGGTTTCAATATCCGTCAGATTGGCAAGATTACCGGCATAAGTCAGCTTATCAAGATTAATGATTTTGTAATCCGGATATTTATTTACAAACAACCTGACGACATGTGAGCCAATGAAACCTGCGCCACCTGTAATTAATATCGTTTTCTTCATTTCTCTATTTTATTTTACTTAGATTCAGCTAATCTCTTTTCCCAGTTCCACGCGGAAAGCATCATGTCATCAAGATTCTTTTCAGCATTCCAATTCAATTCTTTATTTGCATAAGTTGTTTCTGCCCAGATCTGTTCGATATCCCCTTTCCTCCTGTCCATAAGCTTATATTTAAGCTTTAATCCCGTTACCTTCTCGAATGCATTAATAACTTCAAGAACTGAATTTCCTCTGCCTGTGCCGAGATTGAAAACCTCATAATTTGATTTATTATTTTTATTTGTCAATCTCTCAATCGCAGCGATATGAGCCTTTGCAAGGTCAACAACATGAATATAATCGCGGATGGCAGTTCCGTCAGGAGTTTTATAATCGCTTCCCCAAACGCTAAGCGCTTCTCTTTTGCCTATAGCTGTTTGAGTGATGTAGGGAACAAGATTGTTTGGAATGCCGATTGGCAATTCACCAATCAAGGCTGAAGAATGAGCTCCTATTGGATTAAAATACCTTAGTGAGATAGCTTTTAAGTCAGATGTAGATACCGTATCCTCAATTATTTCTTCAGAAATCTTCTTCGTATTGCCATAAGGCGAACATGGTTGCTGCACAGGCGTTTCTTCTCTAACAGGCAATTTGTCAGGCTGTCCGTAAACTGTGCAAGAGGATGAATAAACCAAATGTTTCACATCAAATTTATTCATGCACTGCAAAAGATTTATTAAAGAAATTAGATTATTGCTGTAGTATTTCAAAGGGAACTGAGAGGATTCACCCACTGCTTTGAAAGCGGCAAAATGAACGACAGCTTTGATATCATTATATTTCCCGAAGAACTTATCTAATTTATCGCCATCACATAAATCTATATTCTCAAATACAGGTTTTATTCCGGTTATCTTTTCTATTGATGAAAGCACCTCAATATATGAATTGGAGAGATTGTCTATTATGATAACATCATAGCCCTGCTGCTGTAGCTCAACAACAGCATGAGAGCCAATATAACCTGTTCCTCCTGTAACTAAAACTTTCAACTAATTATTATTTTCTTTTACAAACTTAAATAATGAAATCCTTTGATCTTATTTCTGAAGATACCTTTTAGATCAAAGAATACCGCATCCTTACCTGCAAGTTTTTTAAAATAAGATTCATCAAGGTCTTTATATTGCTTATGACTGACAGCGACAATTATTGCATCATAATCACTGCGAAGTTTTTCTGTAAGCTCAAATCCATATTCATGCTTCAGCTCTTTTGAAGATGCATAAGCATCAATAACATCAACCTGCACACCAAAATCTTTCAGCTCATTGATAACATCAGCTACTTTGGAATTTCTTATATCACTAACATCCTCTTTAAAAGTAGCACCCATGACAAGAACTTTTGAGTTTAGAATATTTCTGCCAAGAGCAATCATTTTTTTCACAACCTGGTTTGCTACATAGAAGCCCATTGAATCATTTACAGCTCTTCCGGCATTTATAATCTGAGGATGATGCCTGAATTGCTTGGCTTTGAAAGCAAGATAATAAGGGTCAACACCAATACAATGCCCACCGACAAGCCCAGGATAGAATTTAAGGAAGTTCCACTTTGTCCCGGCAGCTTCAAGCACTTCATAAGTATTAATATTCATCTTATTAAATATCATAGAAAGCTCATTCATTAAAGCAATGTTAACATCCCTTTGAGTATTCTCAATGATTTTAGCTGATTCAGCAACCTTCATTGATGAAGCTTTATGAATACCAGCTTTAACGACGATTTCATAAGTCTTAGCTATATTATCCAGGGATTCATCATCACAACCGGAAACAACCTTCATTATCTTTTGTAAGGTATGCTCTTTATCACCAGGATTGATACGTTCAGGAGAATAGCCAACCTTGAAGTCTTTAATAAATTTAAGCCCGGATAACTTTTCAAGAATAGGAATACAGTCTTCTTCAGTGCAACCCGGATAAACAGTAGATTCATACACAACATAATCTCCAATCTTTAATGCTTTCCCTACACTTGTAGTAGCACCAATCACAGGCGTAAGGTCAGGCATATTATGTTTATCAATAGGTGTAGGAACGGCAACTATATGAAAACTTGCTTCCCTGAGTTTATCAATTGATGAGGTATATTCAATATCGCAACCCTCAAAAACAGATGAATCCAATTCCTCACTCGGGTCAATTTTATTTCTCATCATTTCCAGTCTGTCTTCTCTAATATCAAAACCTATTACTTTAATTTTTTTTGCAAATTCAAGTGCTATAGGTAAGCCAACATAACCTAAACCGATTACTGATAATTTAGCTTCTTTGTTAATTAATTTATCATATATGCTCATCTTATTAGTAAATTAGTTAATTAGAATATTTATAAATTATTATTTATTATTTAAAAGCTTTTTATTTCTTAAATCATAAATTCGTTCAATCATATCAACAACTTTTAAACCCTCCAAAGCATTTGTAGTTATTGTAGTATTTCCTTTTAATGTATTGACAACATTATCAATTATGAAATGATGATTTGCTGCAGAACCTTTATATAATCCATAATCATTCGGCGGATTTGAAGGAGGCAGCTTTGGCATTTTATAATCTTTCACATGGCAATATTCAACTTCATTCATATACTGTCCACCAATTTTGACTGTTCCTTTACTACCAATAATTGTAATGCTGCTTTCAAAATTTTTATCCCACATTGAAGTTGAATAGTTAATACAACCCATTCCTCCATTCTCAAAGGTAAAACTTATTATACCCGAATCTTCAAAGTCTGTTAATGATTTATGATTAAAATCATCAAATTTTGCCTGTATATCTTTTATATCCCCAAACAACCAGTATAAAATGTCAATAAAATGGGAGAATTGAGTAAACAAAGTCCCTCCATCAAGTTTGTTAAGACCTTTCCAGTCACCTTTTTTATAATATCTCTCATCTCTGTTCCAGTAACAATTTACCTGCACAATAAATATATCACCTAATATTTTCTTATCGATAACATCTTTAATCCAAACTGAGGGAGGAGAATAACGATTTTGCATTACAACGAACACCTGCTTTGAAACCTGGAGAGATTTAAAGATAACTGCTTCGGCACTTGCTTTTGATAAAGCCATAGGCTTTTCACATACAACATGTTTTTTATTTTCAAGAGCTTTCAGAGATTGCTCAGCATGCAATCCATTTGGAGTGCATATATTTACTACATCTATAGGAATGTCTGATGATAACAAACTGTCAATTGATGAGAAAAAAGGAACATTAAAATTGTCAATTCCAATTTCGTTTTTAGGTTTTATATCACATAAAGCAACAAGTTCAGCCTCATCGTTAAGCTTAACCATTTCAGCATGTCGCTTCCCAATATGACCGCAACCAACAACAGCAAATTTTACTTTATTATCCATCAAACAGTCATTTTAGTTACTTTTCCGTTTTCTAATTTATATTTTTGTTTACTCTCAGGACAAATTGCAATGCCGCTTTCATCAAATGCCAAACGATGTCCATATTCACTCATCCAGCCAACCTGCTTGCCTGGATTACCAATAATTAAAGCATATGGCAGAACCTGTTTTGTGACAACTGATCCAGCACCAATAAAAGCATATTCTCCGATATCATGACCACACACAATGGTAGAATTTGCTCCTATTGTAGCACCTTTTTTTACTATAGTCTTAACATATTGATTTTTCCTTATTACAGCGCTTCTAGGATTAACAATATTCGTAAACACCATTGAAGGTCCTAAAAAAACATCATCCTCGCAAATAACCCCTGTATATATAGAAACATTATTCTGCACCTTAACATTATTGCCGAGAATAACCTCAGGTGAAATAACAACATTTTGTCCGATATTGCAGTTATTCCCTATATTGCAATTAGACATAATATGAGAGAAATGCCATATTTTAGAATTTTTGCCAATAATGCAACCATTATCAATAATTGCAGTTTCATGTGCGAAGTATTCCTTTTCCATTTATTTTTTCAAATTCTTAATTCCTAATTCAACTTGCGAAGTAATATAATTTAACTGTTCATTATCAAGTTCAGTATGCATAGGAAGAGAAATAACTGAATTGCAAAGCATTTCAGAAACAGGAAAGTCACCTGCTTTATATCTCACATCCAGATAAGCTTTCTGCAAATGTAATGGAACCGGATAATATATCATAGCAGGAATATCTTTTGATTGTAGATATTCTATCAACTTTGCCCGGTCTATATTATTTGTTACTAAAGTGTACTGATGAAAAACATGATTGGATTTTTCGGATCTGTAAGGAATTTTTAATTTTGGATTATTCTTAAAAGCATTATCATAAAATTCTGCAGCAATATTTCTTGCTTTTGCATAATCATCAAGCAATCTTAGTTTAATTCTTAAGATGGCTGCCTGTATACTGTCAAGACGAGAATTAACACCTATCTCATCATGGTAATACCTTACTATCATTCCATGATTTACTATCATCCTGAGCTTTTCAGCAATACTATCATCCTGGGTGAAAATTGCTCCTCCGTCTCCATAGCATCCTAAATTCTTTGATGGAAAAAATGATGTACATCCAATATGACCTATTGTTCCTGACTTCTTGCGTGAACCATCCTTAAAGATATAATCCGCTCCGATTGACTGACATGCATCCTCAATAACAAAAAGATTATGCTTATCAGCAATATTCATTATTGCTTCCATATCTGCACATTGTCCAAACAGGTGAACAGGAACAATTGCTTTGGTTTTTGGTGTGATTGCTTTTAATACAGCATCCGGTTTTAAACAAAAGGTTTCTTCATCCACGTCAACCAGCACAGGTGTTAGTCCTAATAAAGCTATTACTTCAGCAGTTGCAACAAAAGTAAAAGTACTTGTAATTACCTCATCACCCGGTTTCAGTCCTAA
>CAZMDE010000165.1:0-6063 GCA_964564355.1 uncultured Bacteroidales bacterium
GTCGGGCAATCTGACAAAGCACATTGTTCATAATAATCAGGAAGTAAAATTACATGTTCAAAAGGTTAAGCCAACAACAGAAGGACATATAATTGAGTTTAAATGAGAACCGGAAAATTTAAGTTTTGCTGAGGTGCTTGATATTGCAGGGTTGACACCTTTGCCACCATATATTAAGAGAAGTGCAGTAGAATCTGATAGAACCACGTATCAAACTGTTTATGCAAAAGAAGATGGATCAGTTGCCGCTCCTACAGCAGGTTTGCACTTTACTGAAAATGTATTTGAGAAATTAAAACTGAATAATATTCAAACAGATTACCTGACTTTGCACGTAGGCACCGGTACTTTCAAACCTGTTGCTTCTCAAACTATTGATATGCACAATATGCACAAGGAAGTATTCAGCATAGAAAAGAAAACTCTTGTAAATATTATAAATAATCTTGATAAGGAAATAATTCCTGTTGGCACAACATCACTCAGAACATTAGAAAGCTTATACTGGTCAGGTGTTAAGATGATTGTTCATAAAAATGATTTTATTCCTGAGATTGAGCAATGGGACGCTTACAGAAAAATATATAATATTGGCATTAGTCCTGAACAGGCTCTTAATGCTATTCTTACTCATATAGAAAAGCACAAGCTTGAGCCTTTTATGAGTTCTACAAGGTTAATTATTATACCCAGATATGAATTCAGGATAATTAGAGGATTAATTACCAATTTTCACCAGCCAAAAAGCACATTGCTGCTGCTTATTGCTGCTTTAATAGGAAATGAATGGAAAAAGGTTTATAACTTTGCTTTAGAACATGATTATCGTTTTCTGAGCTATGGGGACTGTTGTTTATTTAAAATGATTTGATAATATGGTAATTTATTCACTAAACAATTATTTTAAAGGTGTTCATGAGCTCTGTTACTCGCATAATATATAATTTTTTTAATGTGCTCGTTCTTTCACTTCGTTCAGGTCGTTCGGTTGGTAATTTTATAATTTGGTAATTTGGTAATTTGGTGATTTGATAATTTGATAATTTGGTAAGTTAATTATATTCAATTGAACATTTATTTTAATATCGTTTATACTGTTTTGAGTCTGTGCATGAGTTTTGCATTTAAGCAGAGGGATAATGATATTATTACCAATAATAAAATCAATCAGAAAAGATTAAATACGGTTATCATTACAGAGTCTGTGCTGTATGCCGGATCAATGACAGCCTTGTACAGTTCCTGGTATTCAAAGTATCCGAAAAGCAGGTTTCACTTCTTTAATGATAACTCTGAGTGGATGCAAATGGATAAATTCGGACATGCAACCACAAGCTATTATCTCGGGACAATGGGTTATGAGGCTTTGCGATGGGCTGGAGTTGATAACAGGAGAGCTGCATGGTATGGCGGCACTATCGGACTTCTTTATCTTGCCAATCTTGAAATATTTGATGGCTTTTCTTCACAGTGGGGCTTTTCAAGCGGTGATATGGCAGCTAATGTCCTGGGAACAGGCTTGTTCGTTGGTCAGCAGCTTGGCTGGAATGAGCAGAGATTTTTATTGAAATGGTCGTATCATCACACAATTTATCCGGCATACAGACCAGACCTGCTTGGTAAAAGTAAAGCGGAACGATGGCTAAAAGATTATAACGGTCAGACATACTGGATTTCTGCTAATATAGCTTCGTTTATGAAAAAGGATGACAGGATTGATACAAGATTTAATATACAGAATGTGAAATTATTCAACCTGGCGCTTGGCTTTGGTGCTGAAGGAATGCTTGGTGGCAGAGAAAATCCTCTTACATATAATGATAAGCCTTTACCTGCTTATAAGAGAATCAGAAAATTTTATCTTTCATCTGATCTGGATTTATCCCGTCTTGAGACAAAATCTTCCATAACTAATTTAGGATTAAATGCAGTCAGCTTTTTCAAAACTCCTATGCCTGCTTTGGAATTTAATACAAATAAGAAGTTGAGATTTCATTTGTTGTATTGAGATTTGAGATTTGTGATTTCTAATATAGTATCTACCATCTAATAACTAATAGTTTAATTAACAAAAATGTCAATTAACATAAATTTTTGTATTTTTGTTCTTTAATAATTTTTCAAACAGGTAATGTCAGAACCATACGAAAAGTTTAAGAAGGATAGCGAGAATAAGTCTTTTGACCTTAATCACAGGAAAACTATAAGGTTTAATATAGGCAGGTATGAGGAAGCTGTGATAAGGGGAAAAAAACAGTACTGCGACCTTGAGCTTGCCAAGAGACGCGCATCTGTGATTAAGCATAAGGCTATTAACAGGCTTGATGATTACCTTATAGATTTCGAAGCAAATTTTGTCAGAAGGGGAGGAAAAGTTGTATGGGCTGAGAATGGCGAAATTGCTATAAAAGAAATACTGACAATTCTAAAAAAGTATGATGCAAGGAAAGTGGTTAAGCAGAAATCTATGGTTACTGAGGAACTTGAGCTTAATCATGCATTAGAAAAGCATAATATAGAAGTTGTAGAAACTGACCTTGGGGAATTTATTGTTCAGGTTGCAGGAGAAAAACCCTATCATATTGTTACGCCGGTAATGCATAAATCCAAAGAGGATGTTGCAGAATTGTTTCACGAAAAATATAATCTTCCTGAAAAAAGCACACCAGAGGAGATTACTGCTTTTGTAAGGAAACTTTTAAGAGATAAGTTTGTAAAGGCAGATGCAGGTATTACAGGGTGTAATTTTCTGATAGCAGATGTCGGAGCAGTCGGATTAACTGAAAATGAAGGAAATGGACTATTGAGCATATCTATGCCCAAGTTGCATATAGTTATAGCAGGTATTGAAAAGGTAATCCCGTCAATAAACAATCTTGACCTTTTTCTGCCATTGCTTGCAACTCACGGCACAGGTCAGAATATTACAGTATATAACAATATAGTTTTTGGACCAAGACAAGAGGGAGAAACAGATGGACCTGATGACATGTATGTCATTTTGCTTGATAATAACAGGACCGAGCTTATGAGACATGAAAAGCAAAGAGAAGCCCTTCACTGCATTCGTTGCGGAGCTTGTCTTAATGGTTGCCCTGTTTACAAGAACATAGGCGGACATGCTTACGGAGCAGTATATAGCGGACCTATTGGCTCGGTTATAACACCTCATTTGATGGGTATGCAGGAATATAAGCATCTCAGCTTTGCATCTTCACTTTGCGGAAAATGCACAGAGGTATGTCCTGTAAAGATAAATCTGCATGAATTATTACTTTATAACAGAAGTGAATCAGTTAAAAGAAAATATACAACTTATACAGAAAGGTTCATTCAGTTTGTATGGAAAAAGGCTATGCTTAACCGCTGGATGATGGATTTTTTTGGAGCAAAAACCAAAAACTTTTTCATGAATAAGTTCTTTAAGAGCACCTGGGGTTCACACAGGGAACTACCCGAAATAAAACCAAAATCATTTAACCAGCTCTGGAAGGAGAGGATTTAAAACAGTAGTGAACCGGATTGGTAAACAATGAAGGCTATAATCCATGCAAGTCCTGTAGTGTAGGCAATTTCGAATACAGCCCATTTCCATTTTCCAGATTCTTTTTTGATAGCTGCAATAACGCCCACACAAGGGAAATAAATGAGCACAAACATGATAAAAGAAAAAGCCACAAGGGGGTTGTAAACTTTTTGACCTTTCTTAACCCCTGAAGTATAGACCTGCTGTTGCAGCTTATTACCGAGAGTACTAGAATTTCCCTTACCTGTGCCCTCTGTTTGATATAATACTCCCAATGTTCCCACGACAACTTCTTTGGCAGCCACACCTGCCATAAGGCTGACAGTCATTTTACAGTCGAATCCCAGCGGCTGCATCACTGGAGCAACAAACTTGCCCAACTGGCCTATGTATGACTTTTCCTGCCTTTCAATTTCCTTATCTTTTTTAATATTTTCTAATTTCAATTCATTATCAAGTCTCCGCAAGTTATATTCTAAAGGGGATTTAAGATTCATAATATTATTTTGTGATCTAACAGATGCAATTTCCGAATCATAATTCCTGTTATATTTTATATTAAGTGGAAAATATCCTAAAGCCCATATAATGACTGTGGCAATCATTACAACTCCGCTAATTTTTCTAAGAAACAGTCTAGTGCTGAACCACATATGCTTGAATAAAGTTCTTACAGATGGAATTCTATATGGCGGCAATTCCATTACAAAAGGAATGTCAGCTTTTTTAAATACAGTTTTGCCAAGCAAAATAGAAGTAAATAAGGCTGCTGAAGCACCTATCAGGTATATTAAAAATAATATTCCTGTCTGATACTTTACAAAAAAAGCTGAAATGAATAAAATATAAACCGGCAGTCTTGCGCTGCATGACATGAAAGGGTTTATGAGCATAGTGATAAGCCTGTCGCGTCTGCTTTCAATTGTTCTTGAGGCAAGTATAGCCGGCACATTACAACCAAAACCCATAATCAAAGGTATAAATGATTTTCCATGCAAGCCGATTTTGTGCATCGCTTTATCCATTACAAAGACAGCTCTTGACATATAGCCTGTATCTTCCATAAATGAAATGAAGAGGAAAAGCAAAAGTATATTTGGCAGGAAAACTATCACCCCTCCGATGCCGCCAATTAAGCCGTGGACGAGGAAATCCTTGAATATGCCTGTAGGTAAGGCAGCATCTGCCAGGTTCGATATCCACTGAACGAGCCATTCGAGCCAGGCTTTCGGATATCCGCCCAGGTTAAATGTGATGAAAAACGTGAGCCACATAAATATCCCGAATATTGGCAAGCCCCATATTCTGTGGGTAATGATGGTGTCAATAATATCGCTCTTCTTGATTTTTTTTCGACTGCCTGGCTTCAGAGTTTCTTTTAAAGCTCCGGTAATAAAGCCATACCTTGAATCTGTAATAAGAGTTTCGGTATCTTCTCCCATTGTTTCTTCAATTCTCTTTATCTCATTATCGCTGATACTGCATATGTTTTCACTGTTCCGGAATTCATTAATTATTTTAATAATATCTTTATCTTTCTCAATGAGCTTGATGGATGCGAACCTTGAAGAAACTATATTGGTCAAATCTTTGTCGTCATTGCTGTATATCTCATTTTGAATTTTATTAATTGACCTTTCAATTTCACTGCCATAATTTATATGAATATGCCTTACTATCTGCTCTTTGTCTTCAAACACTTCTATCACCTTTTCAAATAGCTCTTTGACACCTTTGCCTTTAGATCCGACAGTAGGGATAATAGGTATGCCAAGCATAGCTCCCAGCTCTTTATATAATAAAACATCCCCCTTTTCAATAAATTCATCAAACATGTTAAGAGCTATAACCACCTTGATATCCATGTCAACCAACTGAGTTGTAAGATACAGGTTTCTCTCGAGGTTTGAGGCATCAATAACATTGACAACCAGGTCGGGCATGTCATTGAAAATATTATCCCTGACATATAATTCTTCGGGGGAATATGCAGTAAGAGAGTATGTTCCCGGCAGGTCAACAATATTTATGATATAATCATTGTGCCTGTAGTTAGCTTCTTTAGCCTGGATAGTGACACCGCTGTAATTACCGACTTTCTCCCTGGCACCTGAAGCAAAGTTGAAAATAGTAGTTTTGCCGGAATTAGGATTGCCGACAAGTGCAATATTTATAGTCTTTTCTTTAGGTTTTATATTATCACTTTTCAGGATGTCTTCATTAATTGTTCCATAAAAATTAATATTATTATGCTGTTCAGCTTCAATTTCTTTTGTTATTTCAATCAGCTTTGCTTCTGTGGCTCTCAGGCTTACATTATATCCAAGAATATTATACTCTATAGGGTCGCCTAATGGTGCTTTTTTAATGGCATTAACAACCTTGCCTGAAACAAAGCCCATCTCCATTATTCTTTTTCTGAATGCTCCTCTTCCTTTTACCTTTAGTATCAGGGCACTCTCCCCATCCTTTAATTCAAGTAAAGTCATACCGAAATTTTATTTCTAAAGAAAACTCAAAAATAAAGTTTTTATTTT
>CAZMDE010000166.1:0-6060 GCA_964564355.1 uncultured Bacteroidales bacterium
CCAGGATAAAGAAAATGAAACTGATATAGGCTTTAATGTAAATTACTTTGTGACACCATTTTCTATCAAACTGTCCACAAATAATACTTCAACTTTAAATGCACCTGAAATAGGTGATATTTATCCTAATCCTCTTAATAACAAGGCAAATATAAGAATAAACCTAACTCAACCAGGCAGGGTTAATATGACAGTATATAACAGCGTCGGTCAATTAGTAAACACCTATAAACTTTCTGAAATTGTAGGCGCTCATACACTGCACTTAGATGTTTCTGATTTACCAAATGGTTTGTATAGCATCCTGGTAGCAGTAAAAGATAATGCAAACTATATTCGCAGGTTTGTTAAAACTGACATTGACCATTGATAAAAAACCTAAATACAACATTTACCTCAGATTAAAATTAAGCTGGGCAATTATGAATCTTCCGGGATTGAGAAGTCCTTTGCTGTCAGGGTATCTCCTGTCAAGTATGTTCTGAATTGTAACAGAAGCTGTGTAATGCTTATTTATCTTTTTTAACAGTTTCATATCAAAATTCACCTGGTCGCCAAGCAGAATTGTATTATTGTCATCAGCCCACTGGCTGCCTTTGTATTTGCAGGTCAAAGTAGTGTTAACGAATCTATTATCCCATAGCAAAGCAGCAAAAGCGAGATGTTCGGGTACATTTATTAAATCTTTTCCTGTCAAATCATTAGACAGGAGGCTGGAAGCCGAAAGCTGAAAGCTGGTGATTTTTGAAATATTGTATGTGTAATTTGATATAAAGCTAAAAGTAGGCGAAAATTTATATGTAATATCCAGCTCAATGCCATAAATATCAGCTCTTTTAATGTTTTCTCTTTTAATCTCCGGATTAAGATTATCTCCTGTTGTGGCAACTAATTTACCTGTGCTTACAAAATACTGGAAATCTTTTCCTAACATGTAATATACGGATAAACAACTGTTCAATGTTCTCTGCTCATTGCTCTTTGTAACCCCTGCTTCATAGTTAACGGTTTTTTCTGGTTTCAGGTCAGGGTTTGGGAGCTTAAATCCTTTATTGACATCGCCAGACTGGCAAAGGTCGTTTAAGGTTGCAGGTCGAAACCCCTGTGAATAAGAGATATAAAAATTAATATTTTTATTAAAGAAGTATTTTAAACCTGCTTTGGGGCTGAATGCATTCCAGATTCTACGGTTGTAATCAGCAATGTATGGTATCATAAATTCACTAACAGCAGAAGGGGCTTTTACATCAAAATTTCCGTTGTAGAAAAACACTTTATCTAATCTTGCAGCAAGGGTTATTTTTAATTTATTATCAAATAAACTATGTTCATCCTGTAAGAAAACTCCGTAAAAATCCATCTTTCCGGCATAGCTAATTGTATCAGTAGAAGTTCGGTATATATTGGAAGCATCAGTTTCCCCATGTTTAAAGTCAGCACCGGCAATAATAATATTGTTTTTAAAAATACTTCGAGACAGGTTCATTAATAAGCCTTTGTCAGTATTCATATTTTCAGAATTATAAAATGTATAAAGTCCTGTTTTCTTTTTAACGCCTTCGCTCTGGCTAAGGTTGTTTTCATTTTTAAGATATGTATTAACTTCAATCCTTGTGCCAGCAATTAAGCCGCTGTATCTACCTCTGAAGAATCCTGTATTAAAGCTGTTATAAGAGCCGTCTTTTTCAAAAACCCTTGCCCCGTTTCCCCTTTTGTCAAAAGCATAATTATATTCAACTTCTATAATGTTTTTGCTGTTGAGCTGGTATCCCAAAATAGCTGAACCATTATATTCATCAAGGTAAGTCTTAACATCATATACAGTTCTTGTATCTTCAGGAGTCATAATATATCCGTCGCTGTTCCTGTAATAACCTGTCAAACGCCAATACAATCCTTTTACTATGTTGTCTGCCCTGCCCATTAGATTTAATGAGGCTCCCTTTGTATTGTATGTTCCATAGAAAACATTAGCATTTACATCAAGAAATTTATCAGGTCTTTTGGTAATTATGTTAATGACTCCTCCCATTGCATTATTTCCGTACAAATAAGAGTTAGGTCCTTTTATCACAATTATTCTGTCAACTATAGCCGGGTCAATATGATTCCAGTTAGCTGCTCCGCCGTTAATAAGGCTGAAAGGCATACCGTCAAGCAGCAGAAGGCTGTGTACATTCCTGTTTAACCCGCGGATATTTACATCTCCTGTTTTATTAAATATTCCATAATACCTGTATTCATTAATACCTGAAATAAGATTCAGATATTCATCTGCAGACAATCCCGGATAATTTTCTATCTGCTGCTTGCTGATGATATTAATCCTTGCAGGTATATTATCAGGGTTCTCCCCTGTTCTGATGTCAGTAACATCAACCTGTGGCAGCCTTACATCCTGAGCACATAAGTAGTTAGTACTAAGTAGTAAGTAGTAAATATTTAGAAATAAAAATATTATTAACCTTTTCATCTATTTAGCATTCAGCATTCATAATTCAGCATTTATTTCTGCACTTTTATATCAACAACCACTGTGCCTGTTTCTGCTCCTGTAACTGACACAACCTTGAACAAGCCATATTTCAATGATTGTGTCTTAAAAGAATAAACATCCCCTGCCTTAAGAATCTTTGCTTTCCGCTTTCCGTCTGATTCTCTATAAGAAGATAGTAATAAGCTGTCATTCCTCACTGCATCAAATTCTGTTGTACTAACTCCTGTCTTGACAAAATAAGTTGTATTTTTATTTGCCGCAGACCAGTTAGCCAAGCCAGTACTGCCTAGATATACCGAGGCATCAATGCTTGCACCCGGAGAAGCTATGGTGTTTTTATCTGCCTGGATATTATCATAATAATAAAGAATTTCTATCAATTGCTGATTGCTGAAAGCTTCATCCTGCTTATATACTTTACTGTCTGCCAGGCTAAGAAAGCTGCCAACTGACACGTTATTCTGCGCACCAAGCAGTATTGAACTATAAAATTTTATTTCACCATAAACTGAATTGCTGTCTTTATATATCGTAAACGACAGGCTTGCTGATTTGCCTTCTTTATCACGAATAATAAATGTCCATAAATCAATATTATTTATGCCTTTAATAATAAACCTGTCAAAGTTAAGGGATGACATATTAAAGCCTGTATCAATAAATATCTCATTATTACATTTTATGATGAAATTTGTAATATTTGTGCTGCCTGCATCTGCAATAATTCCAATCCTGAATTTAGCACCTGTCATTAATGTATCATCCTTTGAGGTATAACCCTGCTCAGTCTTTAAGCGTATTTCAGGACCAGTGGAATTATCCTTATCTTTTTTACAGGAAACAAAAGGGATAAGCATAATAAAACATATCGCCAGGAGAATATTATTAAATGATAATTTCATTTTATATGAACTAATTACCTGAATTTTGTTTTTTACGTTTCAAAAACAGAAGCGAGGCAGCTAAAGATGCTCCTGCAAGTCCAAAAAAGAAATGGGATGCAACTGGAATTACAAATCCATACTTTATGAATGCTCCAAAAGGAAATCCTGTAATAAGGCTTATGATGATTCTTGATAAAGGTATTGTCATATAAGCCAAACCTCCAAGCAATCCGAGAAACCAGACTTTCTCTGTTAGTAATTTTGAATATTTTATATTGTACAACCAATCTAAAATCAAGCCCGGTAAAAGAAAAGTAATAGGAAAAAATATATTCTGGAAGCCGAAAAAGGGAAGAAATGATAATGCTGATGCAGCAAAGCAGGAAACAGAAGCTGCATTTCTGAAATGTGAGATAATTCTCCCGGTCATGATAATTGCCATAAACAGCAATCCATTGTTTCCCGGAATACCTAAATGAGTTTTAAACCTTGCATGAAGAGTGATAGCTATTATGCCAAACATAAGCAATATTAGTGCTTCTAATGTATCTGCTGCAAGCTTACTCTGAAATACTCTTGATAAACTCCTTTGAAGCAATTTGCCATTCATAATTTTGATTTATTGATTTGATGATTTGATGATTTGATGATTTACCTGTCTTTTCAGCAATTAAAGTAATCTTACCATTTAACATTACGGGTCTCAGCCACTCTCCGGTATTTATATATGCATCCGAAGTGATATCTTTATAGTTTGTATCAACAATCGCATCAATTCTCAGCATTTTCTTAAGCTCGCTGAGTTTGAATATGCCATTAGTTTCCCTGAGATTTCTCAACCAAAGCACCCTCCCGTCATTTCCTATCTTTCTTAATCCAACTGCAGCCAGCGAACCAATAATACCTCCTTTTGTTCCCCTCAATCCTTCAAGGAATAATCCTTTTCTATCTGCAAGGTTTATGGCTTCTGACATATTCAACACTTCTTTCTTAGCTCTGCTCCCCCACTCTGTTATATCACTGTCAATATTATCTGCATCAACAATGCATAAACCCACATCAGAACCTTCAGCACTTTCCCTTACAAGAAAATCACGGCAAAAGTCAATAATTTTTTTAATATCACAAAGAATATTTACAACTATGCTTGCAGAACTGTTATGAGACGTATATGGAATCCTGCTGTCAACGAGCAACTGATGACGTACTATATTTTTCTGTTCAACCATTTCAACATTCCCGAGCGCTTCGCTCAGAGTTCTTGCAAGATGACCTGTACCCCTGCTCTCAAGATTATCTGTATCATCTATGCCTATTATGTATTCCGTATTATTCAAATTCTAAGATTAGAAGATTAATTTCAGCAAAAATAAATTAAATAATTCAATATAAACTTTACTTTTGCAAACTAATTAAACCATAGCCAAATGAAGCTTTTGCATTATATTGTTATAATTACATGCTTAATAATGTTTTCGTGCAGCGGCTGCAGGAATAAAAAAGCTGAGCCATCTGAAACACAACAAAAAGAAGAAGCTCATATTAATATACCTGACTTTAACCATGATTCTGCATATACATTTATTGAAAAACAGCTCGCTTTCGGTCCAAGAGTGCCTAATACAGAAGCTCATTCTAAATGTGCAGCTTTTTTTAAGGAAAAACTGCTTGCATATACTCCTGATGTAATAGTGCAGACTGGTCAGGTAAGAACTTATAATGGAACAACACTGAACATAAAAAATATAATAGCTTCATTTAACAAGGAATCCAATGACCGTATTCTTTTACTTGCACACTGGGATTCACGTCCCTTTGCCGACAAGGACTCTGACCCTGCAAATCGCAAAAAGCCTGTACCTGCAGCAAATGACGGAGCAAGCGGAGCAGCAGTACTGATAGAAGTTGCAAGACAAATGCATTTATCAGCACCAGCAGTTGGTATTGACATTATGCTTGTTGATGCAGAAGATTACGGAGATTATGATAATGAAGACTCATGGGGCTTAGGCTCACAATTCTGGGCAAAAAAACCACACAAACTAAATTATACTGCAAAATACGGAATATTGCTTGATATGGTAGGAGCTAAGAATGCTATGTTTACGATGGAAGCCACTTCAATGCACTATGCACCGGATGTTATGAGAAAAATATGGGACATAGCTGCCAAAGCAGGTTATTCTGATTTTTTCCAGCAAACTGAAACAGGGGCAATTACTGATGACCATGTATATATTAATCAGATTCTTAATATTCCTACTATAGACATAATTCATTACGACCCGTCCTTGTCAACAGGCTTTTTCAAATACTGGCATACTACTAAGGATGATATTAATTGTATAGATAAAAGGACGCTTAAAGCAGTCGGACAAACTTTACTCGCTGTCATATACAGCGAAAAATAAAAAACAATTCTCTTAGCTCTTCGCTTATCGCTATTTTACAACAAATAATAAAATCCGAACATTATAGCGAATCCTGTGAAATAACCAACATACACCTGGGCAGGTGAATGAGCGTTAAGTTTAAGCCTTGCAAAGCCTATAAGTCCTGAACAAATAATCAGAATAATTATCCACATCAAAGTATCAATATTAAGCCTTAAAAAAATACTTATCATCATACCTGTCAATGCTCCGATAGCTATAGAATGAAGGCTTATCTTCCAGCTTA
>CAZMDE010000167.1:0-5982 GCA_964564355.1 uncultured Bacteroidales bacterium
GGCAGAAGGAATTGGAGATAGAACTGCAAAGAAGTTATGAAGACCTGCAAAGCACTCGCGAAGAGATGCAGACCTCGCAGGAAGAGCTGAAATCAACCAACGAAGAGTTGCAGTCAACCAACGAAGAACTGCAATCAACCAACGAAGAACTCACTACTTCCAAAGAAGAAATGCAGAGCCTTAACGAAGAGCTGCAAACGGTTAATATCGAATTGCAGAGCAAGGTAAACGATTTTGTCAGCGCAAATAATGATATGATAAACCTACTCAACAGTACTGATATTGCAACATTATTTTTAGACAAAGAACTCAACATACGCAGGTTTACAGAGCAGTTAACCAAAATCTTCAAATTGCGACAAACAGATGCAGGCAGACCTTTTACCGACATGGTTTCTGATTTGCAATATCCGCTAATTGCTAAAGATGCTAAGGAAGTATTGCGAACATTAGTGTTTAAAGAAACAGTTATTTCGACAAACGACGGCAGATGGTTTACTATCCGCATAATGCCTTACAGAACCTTTGATGATATAATAGACGGCTTGGTGATAACTTTCAACGATGTAACCATATCTAAAAAATTAGAAATTGAACTTCAAAAAGCAAATGAGAAACTAAAGAAAATTAAATGAAAATCAGCTTTCATCCGCGTTGCTTTGCATCAGCGTTCATCCGCGTTGCTTTGCATCAGCGTTATCCGCGTTCCAAAAAAAAACAGAACGCTGATGACGCGGATTAGGCGGATAAAAGCGGATTAAATAAATTTTAGTTATGGAACTATTGCATAAAGAATTAACAGAAAAAATACTTAAAATATTCTATGATGTTTATAATGAATTAGGATACGGTTTTCTTGAAAAGGTTTATCAGAATTCTATGTTTATTGAATTAAAAGCAAATGGATATCAGGTAGAAGCTCAAAAGCAAATTAAAGTGTATTACAAAGGTACAGAGGTTGGAGAGTATTATGCCGACTTAGTTGTTAATAATTTGGTTATTTTAGAACTGAAAGCTGCTGAATGTTTGG
The DNA here is from genome assembly GCA_964564355.1 of uncultured Bacteroidales bacterium. Taxonomy (GTDB): domain Bacteria; phylum Bacteroidota; class Bacteroidia; order Bacteroidales; family JAGODS01; genus CAZMDE01. The sequence goes on from CAZMDE010000167.1 coordinate 1,031, forward strand.
TGAAAGAATTTGAATGGCAATTAATAAATTATCTTAGGGGTACAAATATTGAAGTTGGTTTATTGTTAAACTTTGGCAAAAAACCTGAATTTATTAGGAAAGTATATGAAAATGCAAGAAAAAATCAGCGATAATCCGCGTTTGAAAATCCGTTTTATCCGCGTTCCATTTTTCAGAACGCTGATGACGCGGATTAGGCGGATTAACACGGAATAATTAAAAATCAGCGATAATCCGCGTTTGAAAATCCGTTTTATCCGCGTTCCAAATAAAACAGAACGCTGATGACACGGATTAGGCGGATAAAATCGGATGAAATAAATTTAAATATATAATTATGAATAAAGATGAGAAATTAAAGCTTCGCCAAAAGGCTGAGGAACTAAAGGCAAAAAAGCCTTCACAATCTGCAAAAGACATTTCAATAGCAGATGCACAAAAACTCATTCACGAGTTGGAGGTGCACCAGATAGAGCTGGAACTGCAGAACGAGGAACTCATCCTCGCCAAAGAGCAGGCAGCAATTTCTTCGGACAAATATATTGATTTATACGATTTTGCTCCATCGGGCTATCTTACGCTTTCCAAAGAAGGCAGAATCGTAGAGCTAAACCTGAGTATGGCAAATATGCTTGGCAAAGATCGCAAAAGTATAGCAAACCGTCTGTTTGGCTTATTTGTTTCTGATGATTCAAAGCCTATCTTCAACCAATTTCTTGAGAAAGTATTTGCAGGCAAAACCAAAGAAAGCTGCGAGCTAAGCCTGTCGGCTAATGCCAACTCGCTTATGTATGTTTTTATATCAGGTATAGTTAGTGCGAATGGAGAAGAATGCTTGATTACTGCAGTTGACATCACAGAGCGCAAGCAAATGGAAGAAAAAATAAAAAAAACAACTCAACATTATCAGGCATTAATAGAAAAAGCTTCAGATGGTTTAGTACTAATCAATGGACAGGGGGATTTTAAATATGTTAGCCCAACTGCAAGGAAAATGTTTGAATATGGATTATTGGAAGAAATTCCCGGCAATCCCTCGCAATACACACATCCTGAAGATTTACCGATGGTTTTATCACATTTAACCAAAGTGCTCCGGGACCCATCATATATACCTACAATTTCATATCGCTTTTCAAATAAATCGGGTAATTGGATATGGGTAGAGAGTACATTTACAAATTTATTAACAGATCCGAATGTTGAATCAGTTGTTATAAATTTTAAAGATATCTCCGACCGCAAGCATGCGGAGAAGGCTTTGAAGGAGAGTGAGATTCAGTATCGGAATCTTGCAAACTCCGGCTCCGCGTTAGTATGGACTTCAGGCATTGATAAACTATGTAATTATTTTAACGAGCCATGGCTGCAATTCACAGGAAGAACATTGGAACAGGAAATAGGAAATGGCTGGGCTGAAGGAGTTCATCCTGATGATTTCGACAGATGCCTTAAAACATATATAACTGCTTTTGATAAACACGAACCGTTTGAAATGGAATACCGTTTGCGACATTCAAGCGGTGAATATAGGTGGATTTTGGATTTAGGTACACCAAATTTCAACCACAGTGAAGAATTTGTTGGATATATCGGACATTGCTTCGACATTACAGAACGCAAGCAGATAGAAGAAGAATTAATCAGGAGCGAAAATGAATTAAAAAAAGCACAGCAAATTACCCATATCGGTAGTTGGTATTTAGATGTTGCTACAAATAAAGTTGTGTGGACAGAGGAGCTATATAAAATGTATGGTTTTGACCCGTCACTTCCTCCGCCACCCTACACCGAACATCAAAAATTGTTTACTCCTGAAAGCTGGGAGCTTTTATCTTCGTCATTAGCTTATACCGCTGATACAGGAAATCCTTATGAACTTGAACTAAAAACAGTAAAGGGCGATGGAAGTAATGGCTGGATGTGGGTGAGGGGCGAAACTATAAAAGATAAGGAAGGAAAGACCATCGGTCTTTGGGGTGCTGCTCAGGATATTACAATACGAAAAGAGATGGCAGAAGAGATTATCAAAAGGGAGAATCTGCTTAATAAAGTATTTGATCTGCTTCCAATAGGTTTGTGGTTTGCCGATGCGAACGGCAGGCTTATTCGGGGCAATCCTGCAGGCGTGAAAATATGGGGTGCAGAGCCAACCGTATCAATTGAGGAATATGGTGTTTTTAAGGCACGCCATCTTCCTTCCGGTAAAGAAATTGAGTCAGACGACTGGGCGCTGGCGCATACTATTAAAGAAGGAGTTACGATTGTTGATGAACTGCTGGAAATTGACGCTTTTGATGGTCAAAAGAAAATCGTTCTCAATTATACTGCGCCCATAATAGACAAATATGGAAAAATACAGGGCGCTATTGTAGTCAATCATGATATCACTGAAAGAAAACGTGCGGAAGAGGCTTTGCGCCTAAGCGAAGAACGGTATCGCAGTTTGTTTAACAACCTCGAAGCCGGCATTGTTGTTCATGCGCCTGATACATCCATTATTATGAATAATGACAGGGCATCAGAATTATTGAGTTTAACTAACGATCAGATGAAAGGAAAAACGGCTATTGATCCGGCATGGAAATTTGTAAAAGAGGATAATTCTCCACTACCCCTTACTGATTATCCTGTAAACCGGCTAACCAATAGCAGAAAGCCAATTAAAAATCAAATACTTGGTATTTTCCACTCTGGCAAAAACGATATTGTTTGGTTAACAGTCAATGGTTTTCCGATGCAGAACAGTATAGGCAAAATAAGTGAATATATTATCAGTTTTATTGACATTAGCGAGCGCAAGCAGGCAGAAGAAGCAATAAAAGACAAAGTCAGAGAGCTTGAACAATTTAATAAGCTGATGGTGGGAAGAGAGGTGAAAATGGTTGAATTAAAGAAGGAAATTAATGAGTTACTGATAAAGATTGGAGAAAAGGAGAAATATAAATTAATTTGAAAATTTGGAAATTTGATAATTAAAAGAAGCGCAGAGAAAAATTATAACTAATAAATAATAGTATGACAGAAAAGAATCAGAATTTCGTTTACAGAAACCTGCCTTACTTTTTAAGCAGCTTCGTTTTGGTTGTTATTCTTATTGCCGTTTATATTAATTATAAGCACGACTCAAAAACAATCCGCCATGAGATAAATGATAACCTCGCTTCAATAGCTGAGCTAAAAGTGAATACTATAGAGCAGTGGCTTAGGGACAGGAAGGCTGATGCGAGAGTGGCAAGCATGATGAATTTCTTTGTAAATGCTACAGATGAATATCTGAAGTCGCCTGAAAAGCACAGAGACTATTTGCAAATGGCGAAAGAGAGATTAAACGCCTTTGTTGATAACTATGGTTATGAAGATGTAATTCTGATGAGCACTGATGCACGAATAATAGTTTCGGCTATAGAAAATCATTTTAAGGTTGACAAAACAACCCGTGCAATGGTTTTGAAAGCAGTAAATGATAAAGAAATCATTTTCTCGGATTTCTATTATTGCCAGGTTCATCATAAAATACATATTGATTTGTTGGCTCCTGTCATAAATAAGAATAAAGAAGTGATAGCTGTACTTATAATGCGCATCGCCCCCGAAAAGTTTCTTTATCCTTTGATACAGCAATTGCCTGCTGAGAGCCGCACAGCCGAAACCCTGCTGCTCGAAAGGCTGGGCGACAGCATCGTATATCTTAATGAATTAAGACACCGAAAGAATACTGCTCTCAGAATGAAACTTTCCCTCACAGATACAAACATAGCAGGGGTGCAGGCAGCGCTTGGCAAAAGAGGAATAATTATTGGAATTGACTACAGAAATAAAACCGTGCTTGCTTATGCCAAACAAATTTCAGGCACTAACTGGATAATGATTTCTAAAATTGATACAGATGAAGTATTTCAGGATTTGAATTACAGGACAAAAGTTACGGTTGTTTTCCTCCTGATAATAATACTTACATTCATAATTACTTTAGTTGGTTTATATAACCGCAGGCAGAAATACCTTTACATAAATCTTCTGAATAAAGAAAAAGAACTCACTGCCGAACAAACAAAACTAAAGGAAAGTGAAGAGAAATTTTCGGTGGCTTTCAAAACATCGCCTTATGCTATTACTATTACCAATCCATCAGACGGAAGTTTTATAGATGTAAATGATGCTTTCTATACCATTACAGGTTATACCCGCGAAGAGACATTGAATAATTCATCAATTGGTTTGAGCTTATGGTTTGATGCGGATGACCGTAACAGTGTAGTAAAAGAACTTCAAAGCGACGGTACAATAGCAGGTAAGGAGTTTAAATTCAAAAAGAAAAACGGTAAAATCATTACAGGTTTATTTTCAGCCCATCTTATCAGCTTTAAAAATAATACTTATATCTTATCGAGCATAAATGATATTTCAGAACGTAAACTTGCCGATGAAAAGCTGCTCGAGTCAATCGCTGATTTGGAAAACAGTAAAATTGCAAGTTTAAACTTATTGAATGATTTGAAAACTGAAATAGAACAACGGGAACTGAAGGAAATGGAAATTATTACTTTGAATTCCCAACTTGAGCAACGCGTAATAGACCGAACTATACAGTTAGAAATAGCAAACAAAGACCTCGAATCATTCAGCTATTCCGTGTCTCACGATTTGCGGGCTCCCCTCAGAGGTATAGATGGTTTTAACCAGGCTTTGATGGAAGATTATTATAACAAGCTTGACGATACAGGCAAAGATTATATCGCAAGAATCAGTGCCGGAACAAAGAAAATGGATGGTTTGATTGACAGTATGCTGAATCTTTCAAGGGTGTCGCGACTGGAGATAAATATGGAAGAAAGCAATTTATCATTAATCGCTCAGGGAATCGCTAATGCTTTGAAAGAAACCGATAAATCGAGAAATGCAGAATTCATTATTCACGAAAACCTTATTGCTACTTGCGATGCGAACCT
>CAZMDE010000168.1:0-5923 GCA_964564355.1 uncultured Bacteroidales bacterium
TGGCGCTGATAAGAGACTGCCATAAAGTCAGCAGTTCTTGCAAACAACATTGCTTTGAATGCTTTAACCAAATCCTCATCACTTAAATCCGGCTTCCATTTTTCATTTAAAATTTTCCCTTCATTATCTATTATCTGAAATAATTTATCATCTAAAGGGTTATATTCATCGAATAATTCCATAGTCAAAATATCAATATATAAAAAACATTCAAATTTACGAAATATATTATACATATATTGTTAACTTTGTCAAAATTTAATATTATTTAACAAAACAATATTCATATATAACCTTTTTTAAAACAAGAAAAATGAGCAGGATATTAATAATAGATGATGAAAAAAGCATCAGAAATACTTTAAAAGAAATACTTGAATTTGAAAAATACGATGTAGCAGATGCTGCAGATGGATTGGAAGGTATAGAGCTTGTCAATAACAATAAATATGACCTGATAATTTGTGACATAAAAATGCCAAAGATGGATGGCATTGAAGTGCTTGAGAATATTATGAAGATAACAGATACACCTGTTGTTATTATTTCGGGACATGGAAATATTGAGACTGCCGTTGAAGCAATTAAAAAAGGGGCATTTGATTACATAGCAAAGCCTCTTGACCTGAACAGATTGCTAATTACTGTCCGAAATGCTATGGACAAATCAAACCTGATAAAAGAAACTAAAGTATTAAAAAGAAAGATAAGCAAAACCTACGACATGGTTGGTGAATCGGAGCCAATAAGAAAGGTTAAAGAAATAATTGACAAAGTGGCACCTACTGATGCAAGGGTTTTGATAACAGGAAAAAACGGAACAGGTAAAGAGCTTGTAGCGCGATGGCTGCATGAAAAAAGCAACAGGGCTAATGCATCTTTTGTGGAGGTAAATTGTGCAGCAATTCCATCAGAATTGATTGAAAGTGTTTTGTTTGGTCATGAAAAGGGTTCATTTACTTCAGCAATAAAGCAAAGGAAAGGGGATTTTGAACAGGCGGACGGAGGCACATTATTTCTTGATGAAATAGGCGATATGAGCCTTTCAGCCCAGGCAAAGGTTTTAAGAGCATTGCAGGAAAATAAAATTATGCGGGTGGGAGGAGAAAAGGATATACCTGTAAATGTAAGGATTATTGCTGCTACCAATAAGAATCTATTAGAGGAAATAAAGAATAACACTTTCAGAGAAGACCTTTATCACCGTCTGAGTGTAATAATAATCAATGTTCCAACATTAAATGAAAGACCGGAAGACATTCATCTGCTTGCAGAACATTTCATAAAGGAAATATGTGAAACACAGGGTAAGCCAATAATTACCTTTACAGAAGAAGCAATCACCGAACTTCAGAAAATCAACTGGAGAGGAAATATAAGAGAATTAAGAAATGTTATTGAAAGGCTTGCCATTTTATGTGATAAGCTAATCACAGATAAAGATGTCATTGTATATGCTAATCCTTTGTTTTAGCCTGAAATTATTTATTACGATGAATTTTCTTAACTTTGCACCTTAATTATTTGATAGTTCATTGAAATCTGGGGCTGACTGGATTTGACAGCAGGGCAAGTGGTATTGTAAGCATACCGAGCATTGTGAATTTAGCTCGTTAATCTTAATTCTCAAGCCTTTAAACGGCAATAATTTTAATTACTCGTTAGCAGCTTAATCGTAGGATTTAGCAGCTTTCTGCTTCGCCGCGAGAGTTTTCCCGGCACTTTTTCGGATGAAGCATCATGTCAAGAAGGGATAGTTGATGGAGAATCCCGATTCATCAATGAAATTAACAGGGAATAAGGTTAAGGTAGAATGGTCTTTTTTCAGCATTAACCCGACAATCAAGAAAAGACTAAGTATGTAGAAAGCATTATTGCTTCTTGTTTGGACGAGGGTTCGATTCCCTCCAGCTCCACAAATGGATTATCAGATTTGTCAGATTTATCAGATTCTTCAGATTATAAGATTTAAAGATTAATAATTTATTTTATGTTTACAGGTATAGTAGAGACTACAGGAAAAGTTGTAAAAATTGAAAAGGAAAAGGGCAATATACATTTCACAATAGAAACTCATATTGCAGATGAGTTAAAAATTGACCAGAGCATGTGTCATGATGGTGTATGTCTAACAGTAGTAAAAGTTGATTCTTCAAAAAAACAATATGTCGTAACAGCAGTTCAGGAAACATTAAATAAAACAAATCTGGGCACCTGGAATGTAGGCTATGAAGTGAATCTGGAAAGAAGCATGAAAATGGAAGCACGCTTTGACGGTCATATAGTACAGGGACATATAGACCAGACAGCAGTTTGCACCTCAGTTGAAGAAACTGATGGTAGCTGGAAATATACTTTTGAATACGACTCAACTAAAGAAAACATAACAGTTGAAAAGGGCTCTATCTCTGTTAATGGTGTTAGTCTGACAGTTGTGGATTCAGCTAAAACTTCATTTTCAGTTGCAATAATTCCCTTCACATATGAGGTAACAAACTTTCATAATTTTAAGAAGGGGACTGTTATTAATGTTGAGTTTGATGTGTTTGGAAAGTATGTAGCAAAATTGCTAAAGCAATATCTATCAGATAAAGTCTAAGTTTTTAATCAAAGTAAAAACACATTGAAAAATAGATTTTTAATAATTTGTTCAATATTATTTTTAAAAAGCTCAATGTTAGTTGCGCAAGCTAATGTTCGTGATTCAACGATCTTCATACCTATGTTCACGATTCATTATGCTTTTCAAATACCTTCAGGGGACTTAGAAAAAAGATTTGGCTCCAACTCTGCTATTGGGGGTAGCTTTATGATAAAAACTAAAAAGAACTGGTTATATGGAGCTGAAGGTAGTTTTCTATTCGGTAATAATTTAAAAGAAGATACCATTTTAAACTCTATAACTAATAAAGATGGCTTTATCATTGATGGACAGGGTATTTATACAAACATAAATTTATCAGAACGAGGATTTTTCGGTTCAATTAAAGGAGGAAAAATATTTCCTTTTTATGGTCCTAACAAAAACTCAGGTATAATGATTACCGGAAGTGCAGGATTTTTTGAGCACAGAATCAGAATAGATGTAACAGATAATACAGCTCCTCAATTACAGGGGGACTATAAAAAAGGCTATGACCGACTGACAAGTGGAATTGGAATAAGTGAATTTATTGGTTATATATATTTAGGCAATAAAAGACTTATCAGTTTTTACGGAGGCATTGAATTTACACAAGCATGGACGAAAAGCAGGAGAAAATGGGACTTTGACAGAATGGGACCGGATAATTCTAAGCGTCACGATTATCTTTATGGAATAAAAATAGGCTGGATAATTCCACTCTACCAAAGAGCTTCAAAATCCGGGTATTATTATTTCTAATTTTTATTTTTACCACTGTTTAGTTCTACAAAGAAATATCTTTTGTAAACTGCATTAAACTTTATCAGTGAGAATTTAAAATCAAATTTATCCCTGAAAATAAATAGCAAATAAAAAAACATTACTGAAATTTCCTGTTATATCCTAATTGTAATTACTTTTGTTGTCTTATAATTATTTTTATGAAATACGATATTGTAGATATCTTCATACCTTGTTTCATTGACCAAGTATACCCTGAAACAGGGATGAATATGGTTAAGCTGCTTGAAAAGGCAGGTTTGAAAGTTAACTATAATCCAAACCAGACCTGTTGTGGTCAGATGGCTTTTAACAGCGGATTCTGGGATGAAGCAAAAGCAATGGGAACAAAGTTCATAAAGGATTTTCCATTTGACAGACCCATAATTTCTCCATCTGCTTCCTGTTCCGGATTTATCAGAAACTATTACAGCGAGCTTTTTTTTAATACAACAATGCACAATGAATACAAACAGCTTCAGAAAAACATATTTGAAATAACCGATTTTCTGGTAAACGAAATCCAGGTTATTGACTTTGGTGCAGTATTTAATCATAAAATTACTTTTCATGATTCATGTGCTGCTCTTAGGGAATATGGAATTAAAAACGAGCCGAGATTATTACTTTCCAAAGTAAAAGGTCTTGAATTAATTGAAATGAAAGATAACGAAGTTTGCTGTGGTTTTGGCGGAACATTTTCAATTAAAAATGAACCAATATCAACAGCTATGGCTGAACAAAAAATACAATATGCTGTTGAAACCGGGGCTGAATATATTGTTTCTACTGACTCTTCCTGCTTAATGCACCAGGAAGCATACATTAAAAAACATAAAATCCCTTTGAAAACACTTCATATAATAGATGTGCTTGCGTCTGTAGATTAAATAAAAAACCCCGAGGCTTAAATCGGGGTTCTTTATTTATTGAGATAAATTATAGTTTAGAGTATTCCCTGGTCTAACATAGCATGAGCAACTTTAAGGAAACCTCCAACATTTGCGCCTTTAACATAATTTATATATCCGTCTTTTTCTTTTCCGTACTTAACGCAAGATTCATGAATATTCTTCATAATCTCATGTAATCTCTTATCAACTTCTTCAGCTTGCCAATTAAGTTTCATAGAATTTTGAGACATTTCAAGACCAGATGTAGCAACACCGCCTGCATTTACGGCTTTACCAGGAGCAAATAGAATTTTATTTTCCTGTAATACTTCGATTGCTTCAGGAGTAGATGGCATATTTGCACCTTCAGCAACACATATACAACCATTCTTTACAAGATTTTGAGCATCTTTTTTATCAAGTTCATTTTGTGTTGCACATGGCAGAGCTATGTCACATTTAACTTCCCAAGGTCTTTTTCCGGTATGAAACTGTGCATTAGGAAATTCATATGTATATGGTTTAACAATATCCTGATTTGAAGCTCTTAATTCGAGCATATAATCAATTTTTTTGCCACTTATGCCTTCAGAATCATAAATATAACCATCAGGACCTGATATAGTAACAACTTTTCCACCAAGTTCTGTGGCTTTCAGTGCTGCTCCCCATGCAACATTGCCAAAGCCAGAAATTGCAACAATCTTTCCTTTAAATGAATCATTTTTGGTTTTCAGCATTTCTTTAGCAAAATAAACTGTACCAAAACCGGTTGCTTCAGGTCTTACAAGACTACCACCCCAGTTAAGTCCTTTTCCGGTTAACACTCCTGTATGTTCTCTTGTAAGCTTTTTGTACATACCGTACATGTAACCAATTTCTCTTGCTCCAACACCAATGTCTCCAGCAGGTACATCAGTCTCAGGACCTATTACTTTCCAAAGCTCGAGCATAAATGACTGGCAAAATCTCATAACTTCACCGTCAGACTTACCTTTAGGATTAAAATCTGAACCTCCTTTTGCTCCACCCATTGCCAAAGAGGTTAAGCTGTTTTTAAATATCTGCTCAAACCCAAGAAATTTAAGAATGCTAAGGTTTACACTTGGATGAAACCTTAATCCACCTTTATAAGGACCAATTGCATTATTAAACTGAACTCTGAAACATCTACTAACCTGAACTTTATTATTATCATCTACCCACGGTGCCTTAAAAACAAAGACTCTGTCAGGTTCTATTAATCTTTCTACAATTCCTGCAGTTTCAAATTGGGGATTTTCATTAACAACTTCCTCAATTGACTCAAGCACTTCACGAACTGCCTGTAAATACTCTACTTCTCCTGGATTTTTTCTTTCCAGCTCGATCATTAATTTTTCTAAATTCATATTTTAAAATTTAAATTGTTGATAATATACTGAAAACTATATATTTAACCTTTATATTGTTAAATAATTAACAATGCGAAATTATATTTAATTTAATTACTGTATACATTTTGTAAAATTATTTTTTTTTACTGTCAATTAAATAAAATAAAGTATATATAACAAACTAAAAAACTAAGAAATCAGAAAATAATTTTACTAATAGTATTAATTATTTTTAAAAAAATTCATTA
>CAZMDE010000169.1:0-307 GCA_964564355.1 uncultured Bacteroidales bacterium
AGAAGGCATTAGGTCGGGAGTAAACTGAATACGATTAAAGCTTAAGCCGAGAGATTTGGCAATTGTAGTTATCATTAATGTTTTAGCCAGTCCAGGTACTCCTATCAACAAACAATGGCCCCTGCTGAATATTGAAATAATCAGACGCTTTACCACTTCATCCTGTCCGACAATTATTTTTCCTACCTCAGATTTAAGTATTTTGTATTTCTCAACAAAAGCTTTCAATGCTTCAACATCACTCTTATATTCCATATTTATTTCTTTGAATTTTGCGATTTAATTTATTGATAGATTTTAGCTTAGT
>CAZMDE010000169.1:317-4601 GCA_964564355.1 uncultured Bacteroidales bacterium
TATTTCTTTGAATTTTAATTTAAAATTATTATTTTTTCCATTTATGTTTGAAAGTGCAGGTTTTATAATCATCCATGACAGTGATATAAGTGGTTTCAGACTTAGTCTTTATCCAGTCATTAATTAAATCGTTTTTTTTCTTATTCAAAGCTGCAGTCTGAATCTTATCATAATCATTTGTAAGGTTTGCTCGGTGAGGTTCAGTTCTTGTTTTAAGATACAGGATTCTATATGCTTTTTTACCATCTTCCTGCGTGAAAAGAGTTGGCTCTGAAATGTCTCCCACTTTCATCTTGTCAATAATAAAAAAAACTGTAGGATCTAATTCATCTGTTTCAAATTTAGAAGTTCCGGTTTGAGGATTAAGAATCAAACCTTTATTATTTTTAGATTGTAAATCATCCGAAAATAAAGATACTGCTTTCCAAAATGTAATATTACCTGATTTGATTATGGTTGCAATACTATCGAGTTTAAGCTTCGAGTTGTATAAATCTGTTTCCGAAACCTTAGGTTTTAATAGAAGTTGCCTGTAATTAATGTTATCGCCTTTTCGTTCAATTAACTGAATTATATAAAAGCCGGATTCTGTTTCAATAACAGGAGAAACCTCATTAGGCTTCAGATTAAAAGCAACAGCCTCAATTTCAGGTATAAGTTCCCCTCTTGCTTGAATCCCTACCTCTCCCCCGCTCTTAGCTGTTGTCTGATCCTCAGAATAGAGTGTGGCAAGTACAGCAAAGCTTTCTCCCTTTACCAACCTTTCTCTAAACTCCTCCATTCTCTTTCTTACATTCTTTTTTTCTTCCTTATTTATTAAAGTTTGTTTGAGTATTTGTCCAATTTCAATCTCCGAATTTACTTTAGGCATGCTGTCAATTGGTATAGTTTTATAGAACAATTTAATTTCTGAAGGGCTAACCTTTAAATCCTTGGTTATTTTTGATTCCATTGTTTGAGCCATCAGTAGGTCTTTTATTACTGTTCTGAATTCAGATTTTATCTGAAACAGAGATTTTTTATAATATTCTTCCAGTTTCTCTTTAGAACCTAACTGTTTAATAAAGTATCTTATTCTTTTATCAAGCTCATCATCAACCTGTGATTCAGATATTTTAACACTGTCAATAGCAGCTTGCTGTACGAGTAATTTCTGAAACATCAATTCCTCAAGTATTTTGCATTTTAAATTAGGGTCTTCTTTAAATCCCTGTGATACATATTGCAGATACTGGCTTTCAATATCAGATTGTAATACAATATTGCTTCCTATTATAGCTACAACACCATCTATTGTTGGGTTTTGAGTAAATGCAATAGTTGCAAACAGTATACTATAAATTGTCAAAAAGAATTGTTTCTTCATTTTATATTTATTTCATTATTTTTCAATGCTTCTTTATAAGCCCTGTCTTCCATATCTTTTGTCAGTTCAATCTTTCTTTTGTTTAGAATGATATTCCGTATATTATCTTTTTCAAGGCTTAAAGGTGCAATTCCTTCTTTAATTCTGAATCCTTTTATATTGATAAAATATGAATAAATAGAGTCCTGAAATTCTATTAATCTGTGATTCTTGAGATATTTTTCTTCATCATAAGTTTGTATTGGTATTTCTTTTATAAGGTCATCAAAAAACAACCATTTATCCTCCTCCAGAAAAGAATTAACTGCATGTTTGCTGCACATTACAGCTAGCTCCTGCTTATCATCAGGGTTATCTGATTTGTATAATTTTTTTATTTTCTTATTTATCTGGTCATTTACATGCGTCTTAACATATATGACCTTCACAATATTGTCTTTTAACTCGAAATTACCGGGATTATTGTTATAATAGGTCTCAATTTCATTTTCACTTACATTAGTGTCAAGCCTCTGTCTTATCAGTTCATTCTCGTAAGTGTAAATTATAAGAGAACTCCGGTAATCCTCTATTCTCTGGGTAAAATCTTTCTGCTTGTTTGAAAGATTTTTTTCTGCCTTATTAAGAATAACTTTCTGTCGAATCCAGCTATCTAAATAATTTTTAATTATATTGATACTATCCTTTTTAGAGGTGCCTGAAGGCACTATTCCAATAATATCTGATTTAGTCAATACCTCATCATAAGCTTTTGCAATAATATCAGGTTTGCTCTTTTGAAAATACTTGCAGGATGTAAGAACAATAAGAAATGAACAATAAACAATGAGCAATGAACAATTAAAAATTAACTTTCCATTTCTCATTTTCTAATTATCAAATTATTTAATGCTGTTTAAAACATCCTGGTTAACTTCCACTGTATATTTCTTTTTAAGAGAAATTAGCCAACCCTGTTCAAGATAGTTCTGATAGTCAGCCGTAACAAGACCTCTCGCCTCAATAAGCGATTTAGGCTTTGGTTGTTCTATGCTGTGCACATTAACAAAAACAGTAAAAGCACCTTTGTTAAAATTAGCTGTCATACCTGGTTTCCATAATATAGAATCTATAATAGGATTATCTCCTTTAGAATAAAAATTAGTTTCAATTTTGAGATTATTCTTATTATCTTTATTTAGCTTTTCAAGAATTTCAGCTTCAGTAAGAGCTTTTCTCCCGGTCTTTTTCAGAAGCTTTTCCGTTTCCTTTGCTGCTTTCCCGTCAGCACATGTATATATAGTTGCATTCAAACGCATACCCCACATGTATTTATCTTTATTGTTATTATAATAACTTTCCAAACCTGTAGTATCTTTTACTGCTTTTGTCCATACTTTTTTATCAGTCAGGTCAAAAAGCAAAATACCATCTCTGTATTCCTGAATAAGAAGCTTGAAATCAATATATTTATTTTCAAGATGCCTGTCTTCATATTTAATTACCGCATCATCAACAAAGTTCTTGTAAAGATTATTTACAAAGGTTTCCATGTTTTCTTTTTCTTTGACTCCCTGGTGAGTAGAGATGTATTTGGCAAATGCCTGTTGTGTATAAACAGTATCTCCGAGCTTAAACAAGCTTTTATTCAATTCTTTTGCAAGCGCTAATCTCCATTTTCCATCAAATACAGAATCAGTTACTATTTTATAAAATTCCTTCTTTGCTTTTACATCTTCCTTATAATTATTCTCCTTCTTTACTCTTTCAATAAAAGATTCTTTGCTTTTATCCGACCTGATATCTTTTGAGATTTTAGATTTAATTTCAGCTTTCTTTTCCTCAAAAGTGCCAATTCCCTTTTTCTCTATTAATTTAATAATATGCCAGCCATAAATAGTTTTGACAGGTTTTGTATAATCATCTTTTTGCTTTAAGTAGCTTATAGCAACTATAAATTCAGGTACCATTTGGTTAACTGTGAAAGATGGAAGCACACACCCTTTACCTGAAGAGCCTTTGTCATCAGAATATTGCTTTGCAAGGTCATCAAAATTTCCACCCGACTTTAATTTCTGATATATTTCATTTATTTTATTTTCATACTTTTTAAGAGAATCCGAATTAGTAAGATCCTTTGATACGCTTATATAAATATGAGCAACTTGTGCTTTTCCCATAGCAGGCATTCTATCTATAACTTTTATTATATGATAGCCATACTCAGTTCTTATAGGCATTGAAACATTACCGACCTTTGTATTATAAGCAGCATTTTCAAAAGGATATATCATATCAAAAACTGTAAAAAACCCCAAATCACCTTTATTACCTATAGATTTCTTTTCAGCATTATCTCTTGCAGATAAATCTTCAGACTCCTCTGTTGCCACTTTACCAAAATCCTCACCTTTTAAAATCCTGTCTCTTAAACCTATTATTTTTTTATATGCTGCGAGTGTATCTTCAGGTGATGCATTGTTTTTAAGCTTTATCAATATATGACTTGCTCTTATGTCCCACTTCATGCGCTCATATGCTTCTTTTATAAGCTGGTCTGTAACTTCCTTATCAGTAAGATAAGGCTGGGCGAGTTGGTCCCTGTATCCTTTCAGCTCACTCTTAAATGCTTTGGAAGTATCAAGACCCATTTCCTTTGCTTCACATACTTTAAGCTTGAAATTTATATACAGATTTACATATTCATCAAGCGATTTCTTATCAATCACATTGTTGTTAACATTGTTCTTACTATAAATAGTAAGAAATTCGGATTTCGAGATTTTTTCTCCATTAATTGTCATCAGGGTTGGGGAATTCTGATTTTGCTGTGCTTTTAAAGAATACACAGAAGTCACAAGACACAAGACGCAAGTGATAATAAACTTTACTGTTGATACTTGATACTTTAATACAGTACTACTTTTCATTTTAATAAA
>CAZMDE010000169.1:4611-5907 GCA_964564355.1 uncultured Bacteroidales bacterium
GGGAATCCTGATTTTGCTGGGCTTTTAAATTTAAAATAAAGCATACAAACATCATGCCTGCAAGAATTATTACAGTTCTACTTTTCATTATATTAAAGGTTTTATTTTTAAATGCTTAAAGACGCAAAATTATAAAAATTATTATATAAAGATATATAAAAATTATCTCATCCCCTGCAATCTTGCAAATGGAGCATATTTATCATGAAGTCTTTCAATATCTTTCTTGTTCACATCTTTCTTATCATTAAATATATCATGCCATATGCAATCATATATTTTATCTTTGGGAGGAATCCATTTAAAAGCATCTGCATGAATAATTTTTACTTTCGGATGTTTATAAGCAGAACCTACAAACCATATAACATCAATATCCTTTTCCAGGACAGTAATATCATTTACTTCCGTTTTATCAAGAATTAATTGAATCGCAATTCCCAATCCCAATCCTGTCAGCAAAACACTTCCTTTAGCATTTTTCCATAAAGCTTTATGAACTTCAACATCAACCGGCATTGATGTCATTACCAATTTATCTTTTCTGAATAAGCCTTTAAATGATTTAGGTATGACATCGCTTGGAGCGATGTCATCCCTAAATATTGTTTTAACTCTCCATATTCCCGACTCCCAATCCGGAACTTTACATTCTATATTTGGGGAAAAGATGGGAGGCATTTATTATTCCGGGAGGTTTAATAAATTTTTAATTCTTTTATTACCTTAGAAATATTTTCAAAATCAATATCATTATGAAGCAGGCTCAATTTGTTTTCTATTGCTGTTTGAACTATTAATAAATCTATAGTACTTCTTACCGTTATATCTTTTTTTCTGCATTTAATATAGATTTCTGCTGCTGCTTTAAATGACTGCTTATCTTTCTTTAATTCATAAAAAATCTGTTTATCAAGATATTCTGTAAGGATATTAAATTCCTTATCATTCAAAGCTCCCTGCAATATTTCCTGATAAATATAATAGTTTATTCCAAATGGAATATTTTCGGAAAGAATTTCTTCAAACTTTCTTACAGCCTGATTATCTTTCCCTTTTAAATAATCTATCAGAACAGAAGTATCTACAAGTATCATAGTTAGATTCCCTCACGCATTTTTTTATAATCATAATCTTCTCTGAATTTTATTTTCCCTTTTATTTTTGTTATTTCCCGCGATTTATGATTATTTATAAATTCCATTAATGCTATTAAAAACAATTTATTCTTACTTTTTACATTAGCATATTTTAATGCTTCATTCACTAATTTATCATTTATTTCAATAGTTGTGG
>CAZMDE010000170.1:0-2575 GCA_964564355.1 uncultured Bacteroidales bacterium
AACTATTTATTGACGGCTCATTCTTTTCTCATGGTCGTTTGTACTCCAGTGTAAGTTCTGAAGTTCCCTGTGAAACTCCGATAAACCTGATAACTTCAGTGCCCGGTTGCCCTACCATTATATTATTGATATTATTCGTATCTGGTATAAAATCCCAATTACCAATTTGTTTAATCACACTTGTATCTATCTCTATTATATACCATCCATATCCTGTAGAAGGTTGACAGGGTAATTTAATTTCAAGCACCTGGCTACTGTCAAAATTTATAGTTTGTCCTCTGTTGCTAACAGTTACTTCTATAAAAATTTGACAATGTAAACTAAAAGAATAAAATATGAATGAAAATAGTAAAATTTTAGTCCTCATAAGAATTAAGTTTAATTATTAGTTTATAAAAGAAATAAATTATTTAAAGAGTACATTTGCTAATGAATAATAACAATTTTTCTCGTTAGAATCTCATTTCCGATATTTAAAGAACACAAGTATATTCCATTCTTTAAATCACTTACATCAAATTTGCTATCATGCTTACCCTTTCCCTCTTCTTTGTTTAAAACAATTTTAACCTCATTACCTATTAAATTATATATTTTAATAGTCACATGACTTTTAACTGATAACTGATAACTGACTACTGACAACCAATCCATAGGATTAGGATAAATTCTGACTTCTGGCTTCTGACTTCTGACTTCGTTCACACTAACTCCGACCTGATAATAACAATAATTATATTCTGGATTTTCATACTTTAAAGTATCGTTTTCTGTAAAACATAATAATGAATTCTCTCCTCCCATCAAAGCACACATTCCAACATCTAATATGCCACAGAGGCTTCCGATTCCCTCAATCCATATTTCACTTTCCCCATAAAGTATTGGTTTAATATAAAAAAGTTTTCTCAATTGTTTCCCAATCAAGATGTTATTTATTGAATCAACTATATAGCCTGCATAAGTTGGTATAGGGAAAATGGTATCACTTTTTTTTACATTAAAATCATATAAGCAAATTTCTACAGTAGCATTAATGTTTTGTAAATAATATACTTTTTCATCTGAAGTTTCTCTTATAAATCCATTATTTTCCCACTTCTTTATTAATGAATCATCTGATTGTATCACTTTTTTATATATTATTCCTTTAATTGTCGTGTCTTTGGTAAATTTAATATAATAAGAAGAATATATATCATTCGGATAACCTATACCAATATGTTGAATACTCCAGAGTTTATTCGTATCAACAAGTGGATAATACTTCTGAGCATAAGAGAAATGAACAAAGAAAAATAAACAATAAACAGTGAGCAGTGAACATTTTACAGTAAATAATTTTAATAATTTATTCATATTTTACAATATAAAAATTGAAAACCAAAAAGCAAATTATTTTTAAAAAAGCAGGGAATACTCTGAATTAACAGATGTTTTGTTGAGAAAGCTAATACGTTTTGATTTATTGAAATCCTCATCAGGGAAAATTTTGAATTCAATATATTATAAAAAGCGAATTTACATATAAAAATCCAAAAGTCAAGAAAAAAGTGATTTATTTTTTAATTAGTAAAATTTATTTAAAAAAAACTTGACATCCCCTCCCCTATATATTATCTTTGCAAAGTAATTTAGTATTTTCTGGCTTCTAAATTCTAAAATCTAATTTCTAATTGTTATTTGAATATGAATCCAACTAATTACATGTTAAAATATTTAATCTATAATCTCCACCTTCTAGCCTCCAGCTTCTAATTTCTAAAGGTATTTGCATCTTATTTACGACCTACTTGGCTCCTACCTGCATCCTATTCAAGCTCACTTCTAAATCAATTCACAAACCATTCAGGCTGGTTCCTATTAGGTTTAAGTCAGGATTACACCAACAACTTATTTTGAGTTTACACAAAATAATAAACACTCCTTATGACTTACGACTTATGACTTACGACTATTCCAAAGCCATTTCCATTAGCTTTCCATTAGCTTTCCTGTAGTGTTCCTGACCATAGCAGGACAATAGTAATTAGTTAGTAGGTAGCCGGTAAAGCTATAGTCATTAGACAGTAAAGCCATAGTCATTAGACAGGCATTAGCCACCAATTTTACATTCTTCCTGTTTCTTACCTCATACTCATTAATACTGCTCCTATCTCCCTTATTTCATACTACTTACAAATTATTTCTAACATCTAACATCTAACTTCCAACTTCCAGCCTCCATTAGCCAGTAAAGCTACAGTCATGAGATAGTACAGCTAAATTTCCGAATTCCCAGGAGGGATAGCTGACGGTGTGCAAGTGGTGTGCTAAACCCTAATTTTTAAATTTCCAGCAAGTTGTAATATTAAATATAAACATATATTCTACGAACTACGACTACGAACTACAAACTACAAACCACAAACTAATTCCGCCCAGCTTCGCTGTGCCAGCAGACTTGCGCCGCTGAAAATCTAAAATATCCCTTTTAAAAAATTATATTTAAAATATTGGTATTACTTTAGCACCTCAAAATAAATTTAACCTGATAGGTTAAATTCTGAACTAATCGAAGTGGTCTCATGAA
>CAZMDE010000170.1:2585-5886 GCA_964564355.1 uncultured Bacteroidales bacterium
AATCATGAAAAAGTATTACTTTTACATCTTCAAAGCAATTTTGCTTTATTCAAAATCGTTTTAAATCCCGACACTTACTTCTTAATCCCGATTTATTAAATTATTAACATGAGAAAATTGTTATGCTTTTTAATTTGTTGTCTGTTTATATCATTCAGCAATCTATTATCAGCTCAAAGCAGAGCTAACCTGTCACAGATAGCCACAGTGAAGAACGGAACAGATTGGGTTAAATTCAAACCGGATATTAAAATAAAATCTTCTGATGTTTTTTTATCATATTATTCATTTTTTGGAATGAGAAACAATATTGATAAAATGAAGCTTATTAAAACTGAAACTGATAAGCTAAACTATTCACATTATAAATTTCAGCAATATTATAATGATATTCCGGTAGAGGGAGCTCAATATATTTTACATGAATACAAGGGTTATACACAAACCGGTAACGGAAAATTAATTATTGGGCTAAACCTGAATATTAAACCTTCGTTAAGCAGTAAAAATGCGGTTGATAAAGCCCTTGCTTTTGTTAATGCTGAAAAATATAAATGGCAGGATGCAGATGCGGAAATTTTTCTTAAAAATGCCAGAAATAACCCTTCTGAAACTTATTATCCTAAACCTGAGCTTGTAATAGCTGATAATGATTATAGTAATGACCCTTCGAAATACATTCTTGTTTATAAAATGGAGGTATATGCTACAAAGCCCTTACAAAGACTCGATATTTTTGTTGATGCAACAACAGGCGAAATATATCACAGCATAAACATTTTAATTAATTCCGATATAAAGACAAAAGTTTTAACCCATTACGACGGTTTGCAAAATATAACTGTTGATTCAATTTCTGCTGATTCTTTCAGATTAAGGGAAGAAGGACGGGGAAAAGGAATAATTACTTATAGCATGAATAATGGCATGAATTATTCATTAGCAACCGGAATATCATCTGCTTCAAAATACTTTTCTTCCGATAAAGTAGCGAATGAAGCCCACTGGGGAGCAGAAAAAACCTATGATTATTATTTAAATAAATTTGGAAGAAACAGCTATGATAATGCAGGTGCGCCTTTGATCAGCAATGTACATTATGGCTACAAATACCTGAATGCTTTTTGGGATGGCACACAAATGACTTATGGTGACGGAGGATACGATTATGGTCCTTTTGTCTCACTTGATGTTTGTGCACATGAAATAACTCATGCTGTCAGCGGTATTACTGCAAAATTTATTTACCAGAACGAATCCGGTGCATTGAGCGAAAGTTTTAGTGATATATTTGCCACTGCTGTTGAATTTTATTCCGTTTCGACTCCTAACTGGAATATCGGTGAAGACATCAATGCAGCTCCTTTTCGTTCATTATCCAACCCTAAGACTTATCAGCAGCCAACTACTTATCACGGACAATATTGGGATTATGGAAAAGAAGATAATGGAGGCGTTCACCAGAATTGCAGTGTCGGAAACTATTGGTTTTACCTCCTATCCCAGGGTAAATCAGGTAAAAATGATAATGGATATTATTATAATGTTACTGGCATAGGTATGGAATCTGCTGAAAGAATCGCTTACAGAACAATGACCTGTTATCTTACTGCTAATTCGAAGTATATAGATGCTTATTTTGCTTCGCTGCAGGCTGCTGCTGACCTTTTCGGTAATTGCTCGCCTGAAGTTAAGCAGACGGCTTTAGCCTGGTATGCAGCAGGTGTTGGTTATCCTGTTGCTAATAATGAAGTTTATCTTACAAATATTCTTTCACCTGCTTCCGGATGCGGATTAACAAAAGTTAACATTGGAATAAATATGTATTACGCAGGCTGCGATTCTATTCTTCGACCGGGCCTGAAAGTAGTTTTAGCATACAAAATGGATACTGATGCTAAAGTTTATGACACATTAACATTATCTAAAAATTGGTTTGGTGGTGATTCTTTGAAATTTACATTTAAATTACCTGCAGATATTAGCAAAGTTGGAAACCATAAGCTTAGTTGCTGGATTAAGCTGGGAGAAAATCCAATTGCTTTTAATGATAGTATTATCAATTATCAGTTTACTAATATACTTCACCAGAATATTGATGTGGGTGCTGTTAAAGGATTATCTCCTGTTACTGGTTGTGGTTTATCAAGCCAGGAACCTGTTTCAGTTAAATTTACTTTCTATGGATGTGATTCCATTCCGAAAGGCGATACAATTGCCCTTTCTTACAAAATTAACAGCGACATCCCCGTAATTGAAAATTACATTTTAACTAAAACAATGTATCCTCGTAATATTTTGTCTTACACATTTTCCACATTAGCTGATTTGTCAAATATTCAAGGTACTATCAAAATTCAGGCAAGAACGCTTTATAAAAAAGATACATTTAATTTGAATGATGCAATTAATTTCTCAATTAAAAATCCTGTTTCTCTTGCAGAAAAAACTATAACATTTGACGAAACAAATGTTAACGACCTGTTTTATATTACAACAACTTATTATTCGCATGCTTCTGTCTCAGCTATTGCCCGTAATACCGGGAAATATGGTTTCCTCATGACAGGAGGAAATGTCAAGAATTTTTATCACAACCTTCGCTTTCCTGATGGAACAAATACATGGCAGACAAATGATTTCCTTTCAGCTAAAATTTCGTTTTGCATAGATGCTTCTTTATGGTCACATGTTAACATGAAATTTGATATCAAACAAACCAATGGCGGTGCTGCATACTCGCTCTACCTTGGCCCGGGAGATTATACCAAAGCAAGCAACATGAGAATCCTGGCTAATAATACTCAAATTGGCGGAACCTACAATCCCCTTACTGAAAACAAAGACCCCTGGAGAACCGAGTTTGTAAATCTCGATTCCTATGCCGGTTCTAGGTTTACCCTAACATTCGAATCCCGGTGCATAAGTAAAGACACCACAATGGAAGGTTTCCCCTTAAAAATGGACAATGTTTACATTGATAATATAAGTTTTAGTGAACAATCCCAAATCGGCATTAATGATATTGAGATTAATAAATTTTATGCTGCCTTATACCCTACCCTGTCAAACGACAGCTATACAATTGATATGCAAAGCGACGCATACCAGAATACCCGGTTTGAGACATTCGACTTATTTGGAAAACTTATAAAAGCTGAAAACCAAAAAGTCTATAAAGGAAAAAATAAATTTGTTTTCAACTCATCAGAACTAAATAAAGGCATCTACCTTATCCGACTGACAGGCAAATCAAATACATTAATCCTTAGAATGATTAAGCAGTAAGAATTTGATATTT
>CAZMDE010000171.1:0-5880 GCA_964564355.1 uncultured Bacteroidales bacterium
GGACATACTATGAAAGTTATATTTAGCATGGACGGTGCAGAGACAATAAACATTTCCGGCTGTGGTGATGCAAATTGTCATGCAGGCAAAACATCAAGTGATATGTTAACCAAGATAAATGCAACACAAACTCAAATTCAAGCTTTAATGGATCAAATAAAAACTGTTGTTGTTACAAAAGGTTTTTATAATGCTACAACCGAATTATGGATTGCTTCAAGCTCTAAACCTCTTTCAGTAACAGCCAAGCAGGCAAAAGCTATGTATAACTATATTTTTATAAAAGAAGATAGAAGCTTAGGTGTCCATAATCCTGATTTTACGAGAGCACTTTTACAAAACTCACTTGAAGCACTTCAATAAAAGGATTAAGAGAATATTGATAAAGCTGGTTTGAATTGTCTAAACGGTTTTTTACTTATCTGATATAGCTATAAACTAAACATAGCTTTGCATGACGGAGGTAAAACGAAACCTAATGAGGATTTGTATTTCCTATAATCATATTATTCATTTTGTTTACAAAAACCTCTGTAAAAGGGTGCTAAATAATTAATTTTGTGTAATTTTACAAATAATTTGAAATATTTTTTACTTAGAAGCAACCTTTTAATAGTTTTTATTGTCTATAAAAGATAGGAATATTGATGGTATTAGAATCTGAAATAATAAAAGGCTGTAAAAAGGGAGACAGAAAATACCAGGAAATGCTTTATAAGCGATATTCCTCATCAATGCTGGGAATTTGTATGAGATATTTCAGAAAAAGAGAAGAGGCAGAAGATTGTTTGCAGGAAGGATATATTAAAGTGTTTAATAATATCAATACATATAAAGGAGATGGCTCCTTCGAAGGATGGATAAAGAAAATTATGATAAATACAGCATTAAATATTTATAAATCTAATCTAAAATATAATAGTCATTCGGATATTGATGATTTTAAGGATATTATACCAGATAATTATGCTAATCACGATAATTTATCTGCACAATATCTTCTTAAGCTTATACAGGATTTACCTGATGGATACAGGATGGTATTTAATCTTTATTCAATTGAAGGTTATAATCATAAGGAAATAGCTGATATGCTAAATATTACTGAGGGAACATCAAAATCACAATTATCAAGAGCAAGAGACCTGCTTCAGAAAAACCTTAACCTGGTAAATGCTATGAAAATTGAAAATACTAACAATGTCCCAACAATAGAAATGTAATGGCAGAAGAAAATAACATACCGGATGATATTTTCAGAAATGCTCTGAAAGATTATAAAGAAGAGCCTTCTGACAAGCTCTGGGGAAATATTGAAAAAAATATTCCCGGCAGAACTGTTGGCACCGGATTATTAAGAAAATACTACCAGGCAGCTGCAATATTATTTATTTTAATATCAGTTGTTGTTACTACTTATTACTATACCGGAAACCGGAAACTAGAAACAAGAAACCTGAAACATGAAAGTCAGAAACAGAAATCTATAAGTGAACAACAAACAACGGATTCTGAACATCAAATAGTGAATAGCGAAAAGCAGGGAGAAAAAATATTACACGGAGCTACACAGAATAGTATACAAAGAGATGCACAGAGTACAGAAAAATCAATAGCGAATAACGAACATCAAACAACAAAGAACGAACAAAAAATAGTGAATAGCGAAAAGATAACAACGATCAACGAAGAGCTAATAGCAAAGAACGAAGAAAAAACTACGAACAAAGAACAAATAATAACAAAGAACGAAGAGCAAACAACAAACAACAAACAACTAATGACGAAAAGCGAAGAACCATTAGCTAAAAGCGAACAGCAAAGCACAAAGAGTGATGTACAAAAAATGAAGAGTGAAGAAAAGACAACAATGACATTTAATACTTCTGTAATAAATACAAGTGAACCATCTCAGATAAATCCTGATGATAATCTAATTAATCCTGAACAAAATCTGATTTCTGAGTTGATGAATTATCTCATTCCGAGAAAGGACAGCTTACTGGTTGCACATCAATTGAACATTCAGAAAGAACTGGCAGCTGCAAACAGTCCTGTATTAAAACAATCAATAAGCGACAGCATTAATAAGCTAATAGCTGAAGGACAAAAGCTACCAGTCATAAAGCCCGATGTTATTATTGGACTAAATTATACTGCGGAATATTTTATATCAAAATCACCATTATTCAGCAAGAAGGATGATTTCGCTAACAGCAATGATATAAGCCTTACACTTGGATTTAAGGATTTTCAGGTCAGATCAGGTTTGGGTATTTCTTTTTATAATAAAGATAACTGGAACTATACTGTTAATTATAATAAAAAAGAAGCTATTGGCAATTACACTAAAGTAGATTCTGTAGCATTTAATGTTTTCAGCGACACTATCAATCATACTCAAACTGTTAAACCAAAATTTTACACTCAGGAACAAACTGTCTATGACAATGTCAATCATCTGTATAAATCAGAACTAAATAAAACCTATACATATATACAGTTTCCCTTAGTTATAGGCTATAAAGTAGGAGTTAATAATAATTTTACTTTCAGCCTTAATGCGGGAACAGTTTTTTCTGTTTTAATAGCATCAAAAGGAGGAACTGTAATTTATCCTGAGAATGCAAATGAGATAATTTACATTGAAAACAGCGAGCTCCGGAGAGTTCGTACTTACTGGAACTATTTAATCAGCCTTGGAATAAATTATAAAATAGACGACAGGGTTAGTATAAATATAGAACCTACTTATAAATCTGTGTTAGGCTCAGTTTATGAGAACAATAATACTCAAATTAAAAAGCCTTATTCTGTTGGGTTAAGAATGGGTTTATTATTTAAACTTTAATATTTTGTAATTTTGTAAAATGAAAAAGATAATTCTGCTCTTATTTCAACTTATTCTTGGAACCTGTTTAGTTTTTCCTCAGGGACCACCACAAGAAATTGTAATAAGTGGTCGTGTTCTCTCAGATAGCGGTAAACCCGTTCCAAATTATTTTGTTTACATTGTTGGTGACAGCTCTAATCTATCTCATTTTCTATATCATAAAACTGTAAAAACTGATATTAATGGCATTTATTCTAATACTATTTTAATACCGAATAACATTGACTCTATTATTTTCTTCGTATGTGTATATGATTGTAATTCCAAGCTGGTAAAGAAAACTTTATTTTACGGGGGCTTTAACAATCTAACTGCTGATTTTACTGTATGTATAAAACAACCTCTCCCTCCCCAGTGCAAAGCAGATTTTATTGCGGTTATTGACAGCACACAGGAACTTACATATAAATTTATTGATAAATCAGCAGGGAAAAACATAAGCGAATGGTTATGGGAATTTAACAACAGTATTGTAATAAAAGATAAAAATCCAATCCATAAATTTCCAAGTCCCGGATCTTATTATGTTTGTCTTACTATCACATCTTTGGACAGCAATATGGTTAAATGCCAGGATAGATATTGCAAATATATTCTTGTAAAACAAATAGAGAAACCACTTAGTTGCAAGGCAGATTTTAGCTATGAAGTTAATACTGACTCAAACCTCCTAAATTCATATAAGTTTTGGAATACTTCAAAAACTTATAATCTCAGATCAAACCACGTAATAAAATACCTGTGGAATTTTGGCGACGGACAATCTTCATACAGCGCAAACCCGACGCATAACTTTCCTGAACCTGATTACTACAACATTTGCTTGCAGATGAAGATAGTCTTAAGGTCAGATACAAATACTATACTATGCGAAAGTAAATACTGCGCAAGCCAGGTTCTTATAGGCAAACCTAAATATTATAATATAGGCGGACAGGTTTTTGGAGGGAAATTCCCCATAACCCAGGGTAAAGCAGAAATATATAGAATAAAAGCTAATAAAAAGATTGTCCCTTACCAGGTTATGAACTTTGACACTCTTGGCTATTATTACTTTTACAAGGTAATGGAAGGAAATTATTATATCAGGATTGTTCCATCAGATATTAAATATTTCCCTACCTATTACGGTAATGTGATTTTCTGGAGAAATGCCCTTAAAATCAGTCTTAAAAAAGATATTTTCAATGCCAATATTGAGCTTGTAGCTTCAAGGGAGTTCAGAGGTAAAGGTAGAATAAGAGGTATAGTTAATATTGACACTGTTAAGAGTAACACTAATAATATTGCTGTTATGCTGACAGATAAGGAATCAAAGCCCATTAATTATACTTGGACCAATGATTACAGTGCTTATTATTTTGAAAATTTAGCCTTCGGTACATATAACATATATACTGAGAGAGCGGGTTGGTTCAGCTTGTATAAGACAGTTACATTAGATGAGAAAAATTCTGATGTAAAAGTTGACATGACCATTAATTCAGTTCTTGAAACAACTGAAAGCAATATTAGCGGAAATCAGAATTATATAAGCGACGTATATCCAAATCCTGTCAGCAACATGTTGAATATAGATATAGGAATCATGCATAATTCTGCTTTGCAAATTGATATTATCAATATTACAGGAATCATATTATACAGAAAAGAAGCAACCCTGGAAACAGGAGACCATAAATTATCATTCGACACTGACAATCTTTCTAAAGGTATTTATTTCCTAAGGATATATGATGAAAATTCGGGTTCTTTTGCAATGAAAAAATTTTTAAAAAATTAAATATTTTTTAACAGGCGCAACCCTGAGGATATAAAACTTGTCTTAATGTTATAAATGAAAAATTTCTAAAATATAATTTTCTAAAACTAATTAAGTATGAAAAAAATTTTATTGTTGCCGGTTATTTTGTGTCTTACAATAAGTTTCGTGTTTTCACAAAACTATTACAGGACCATTACTATTAAGGGTACAGTGACAAATCTGGCAGATAAAGCTATACCCGGACATTCTGTGACTATCATGAGCGATAGTATTTATAATATCAACTTCTTCCATTATAAAAAAGTAATCACTGATAATAATGGTGTTTATATGGATACAGTTAAAATACCTTATGGACCCAATTTTGACAAATTAACTTTTGTGGTCTGGACAGTAGATTGTAAAAATCAATACCTGAACAAAACCCTGTATTATTCTATAAACCATTCTGATTATATTGCAGATTTTAAAATCTGCAATATTGCCACTCCTGAATGCAAGGCAAACTTTACTGTTTATCGTGACAGCTCAATTAGCAGCAGCAGGTATGCATATCGTTTTTTCGGTAATTCCAGGGGAGGAACAGCTTTTACATGGCACTGGGATTTCGGTGATAATACATCCTCCAATGAACAAAATCCACTTCATAAATTTGAGAAACCCGGTGTTTATTATGTATGTCTTAAGATTACTACCAGTAATAACAATGGCATTATCTGCGAAGACACTTATTGTTCAAAATTAATCATTGCAGATTTTCCACCACCACCACCTCCTCCTTATAAATGCGCTGCATATTTTACATTCTCTAATCAGGGAGGCTGGAATGACTCCATTTTTCCTCCAATATATAAAAACTCTGTTTATTTTACAGATATGTCAAGAGCTTCTAATATCCTGCATTGGTTCTGGACTTTTGGAGACAGAACAAATTCAACATTAAAAAATCCAATGCATAAATATGAAAAACCGGGTGTTTATGAGGTATGTCTTAAAATAACATCCATGTCTTCTGATGGAACAATCTGCGAAAACACATATTGTGCAAAAGTAACAGTGGGAGATTACCCTCCGCCTCCTCCTAAATGCATTGCAAGCTTTTATTACTATCCTTCTATCTATCGGAAAGATTCAATTAATCCATGGGATTCAATACAACCACCATTCTTTAAAGATAACACCTACTTTTTTATCAGCACTTCGCAGGGTGGCAATAACATGA
>CAZMDE010000172.1:0-5869 GCA_964564355.1 uncultured Bacteroidales bacterium
ATGTTAAAACCAAAGCTAATGTCGCCTTTTTTCCATGTGCCAGAGGTTTCAGTGAGAAAGCCCCTTTCAAACATAGGAAGCGAATTGGAAAAACGAAGCTGGAAAATATGACCGCCAGTTTCAACATCAACACCAACAGCAAGAGAATTATTGTAATTACCGGAAATTCTATCAGGAAACAAATAAAAATACTCAGCATTGAGAGACAGGCGTTGTGTGAGCTTATATCTGCCACCAATTCCGATAGCGTATAAATCATTTTGGTCTGTTTTTAGCGGCACAATATTTTTATGTATCATAGCCGGTGTAATTTGCAATGAAAGATTATTATTAAACTTTCTCGCTATAAGCAACTCATAAACATAAGCAAGCCTGGAAGAAAAGAAATTTTTCCTTTCGGGATACTGCCATTTAAGAGAATTAACAGTTATATCAGTATATATAGATAAACTTAAAGGCATATTAACTAATCCTTTACTTTGTCTTAGTATGATATATTTTAAAGAACCATCGAAGGTTTTCTCATAAGAACTTCTTCCGATTCCAACAGATAGTCTTTTATTAATTCCATATTCAAGACCAAGCCTGATATTAGACTGGTCTAATCCCCAGAATTCTTTAGGACCCTGACTGACTTTTCCAAAATTATGTGAAATCATAAAAATGAGTTCTCCATTAGCAGGATTTTCAACAGATTGTCCATTTACAATACGTGTAGCTTTGAAGGTTGAATGTACATATTCCGTTTTCTTGCTGCTGTCGGCAAACAAATTCATCAAATCGTCCTGCGAAAAAATGCATTTATTGATTAATAAAAGGAAAAGAAGTAATAAAAGAAATGATTTTTTATACATAAAATTAATCTGTAAAAACGCTATAATTTGTTAAGTACAAGGTCAATAGTAATCTGAACACTTTCGGAAAGATTATTTACAACTGTTTTTGGAATTTTAATATTATAATCCTTAACGAAAATATTAAATTTAGACTTAGCAAAAAGCTTGCCGTCTTTGACTTCTATAGTGCCTTTTTCCTTGATTTTTTTAGCAACCCCATGTATATTAAGCTCGCCTTCAACCTCTGCATTATAAATTCCATCCTTATTAAAATTAATATCTTTAAGATTGGAAATCATACCTTTGAATTTTGCATCAGGAAACTTATCTGATTCAACATAATTCTCATTAAAATGTTCCTGCATCAGTTGTTTTTCAAATTCAAATGATTTCATCAGGACTTTAAAAATCATATCTCCTTTTGAAACCTCAATAGCAGCATTAACCTGCTTGTTGACAGCTTCAATTTTTTCCATTGGAGCATCAGAATAAAATTTAATCATCCCGTTTTTTGTAAAATATTTCTGTGCACTCGCTACATTAAAAAGTAGCAATAATCCGAAAATAATTAAAACTTCTTTTTTCATATTCTTTAAATTTAAGGTTTAAACTTTTATTTTATAATAGAGCATTTTTCAAATATCACGTCAGTATCATTGTATCCTGTGCAATAACCCTTAATATTTATTAAATCTCCGGATTTAACCTTTTTCAATTCTGTATTAAATTTAGGCAGAACTGTACATCGTATTCCTTCATCACCAAAATCTCCCTGCGAAAATGTAAAAACAGCAATTGTCGTCGAATCCCTGTCTTCAATTTTATTCAAATTACCGGTAATCTGAATAACTTTTCCACTATACTTAGACTGAGAAGCTACTTTGTCATTCTTATACTGATCATATAATAACTTTGCATCAAGAGTAAATTCAGGCTTTTCTTTTTCATAATCAGGATGAGGCTTATTATAAACATATTTATAAACTAAAAAAGCAGTCACAACTCCTAAAATAAATAGTACTATTAATATAATAACCCATTTCTTCATATCATAATTCTTTTGTTTCTATACTAAATACTAATGACTAATTGTTAAGGTTTCCCTTATTCATCCAGGCTTTAATTTTACTTAAATCACATGGAGAGAGCATATTTCCTCCCTGTGGCATTGCGACATATCCCTGAAAATGATTTACAGAACCCCACACCCTGTTTATGTTCTTCGATAAGTTTGTATAATCATCCAATATTATTCCTCCATTAGCGGCAGCATGACTATGACAAATATTACAATTTGAATTAATCATTAAAGGAGCAATTGTACCGGTATATGTTACATTTGCAGTATCACAGGCAGACATATTAGAGTATTTATAAAGCTCTTCTTCCTTGTCATAATAGCATTTGCTAAAAAGCATAATTACAATTACTAAAAGAAAAGGCAATTTAAATTTTCGGTTTTCCATTTTTTATCCATTTATCAAACTTGCTGATAACACAACCTGATAACTGACTGCCAAGTTGTGGCATTGCTTTACATCCTGTTCCATATTTTATAGCGCACATCAGCTTACCTTTATCAACAGCATAAACTATATCATCATAATTTGCAAGACTAACTCCTCCTCCTAAAGAAGAGCCGCTATGACACCCTAAGCAATGATTTTGTATTACAGGAAAAATAGCTCCTGAAAAAGTAAAATTTGTTGTATCGCATGAATTACACTTATAATATTTAGCACCCTGCAATATCCATTTTTTAATTATATCAATCTGGTCCTGTGTTAATGCGCTTTTTGGCGGCGGTGGCATTCTGTCATTATCTTCTCCGCCAACTGTTGCAATAATTTTTTCATAAAGTTTGCTTCTGTTTGGGTTGCCGGGTGATATTGTCCCTGAATGCATAACAGCATTGTAAGATGTTAAGCTGAAATTTTCTTCTCCGCCTGCATTATGACACATATTGCAATTTGAAGTGAAAATTGGTAATATCTGGTTATCAAAAAAAACAGTATCAGGATTGCAGGGCTTATCTGTAGGTACATTAGGTTCTGTCGGTAGATTATTTGTCACGTATGGCGTTCCCTTGTATCCATAATCTGAAGGATATATGATTTCATGCTTGCAGGAAAAAATTAATGAACCTGTTATTAAAATCAAAACTGATAATATGAAGATAAACCAATTCTTTTTCAAAGCTAAACTATTTAATATAAATCTTATGAGTCGAAATATTATGACATCTGTTGCAGGCTCCATGTGGAACAGAAAAGCTCATTATTTTTGATTTGCCCTCCTCATTCACAATTTTAGGATATAATCCGCTTCCAAAGTCAATAGCTTCTGTAGTATAAAAATTCCCATTCCCGTCAACATCAACTGTAGCTATGAGAGAACCTGTTCCATTCTTGTCTGTATAAAGAAAAACTGTCCCGTTCGGATTAGGATTATTATTGAGAAATATTGTGTCATAAACTGTTCCTGCTATAGTAAACCAACCCTCACCCTTGCCGCCTTTTTCATGACAATCCATACAATTCTTCCCCATATTGTGACTTTCTGTATCACCCTTGCTGCTTATATTTGATTCATTCTTTTTCTGACAGTAAGTTGTAAATACTAAAGTTATAACTAAGGCAATTGAAGAAAATATTTTATAAGTATATCTCATATCTTTCTTAATATCTTTTTGAAACTTTGTCCCAGTCAACATAATCCCAGAAGGTTTTCACATAATCCGGTCGCCTGTTTTGATAATCGAGGTAATAGGCATGCTCCCATACATCGCAGGTAAGCAAAGGAGTATGTCCATTGCGTAAAGGATTGCCTGCATTGCTTTCCTGGATGATATCAAGCGAACCGTCTGCTTTTTTCACAAGCCATGACCATCCTGCACCAAATAAAGTAGCTGCAGAAGAAGAAAACTTTTCTTTGAACTGCTCAAATGAACCGAAAGCTTTGATAATTGCAACTCCAAGCTCACCTCCCGGCTCTCCGCCTCCTTTTGGCTTCATGCAGTTCCAGTAAAATGTATGGTTCCATACCTGGGCGCCATTATTGAATATGCCTCCGCTTGCCTTTTTAATAATATCATCAAGTGTAGCATTCTCAAATTCAGTTCCAACTACCAGCTTATTTATATTTGTGACATAAGCCTGGTGATGCTTTCCATAATGAAATTCCATTGTTCTTTTTGTAATAAAAGGTTCCAATGCATCCATAGTATAAGGTAATACAGGTAATTCTATTGCCATAATATCAAGATTTTACAGGTTTAATAATAAATTAAAAACACTAAATTATGATTTAAGCAAAGATATATATAATATATTTAAGTGATATGTTAAAAGTTATTAAAAAAAGAATTGAAAGAGTATTTCCATTTTTGATATCCTGATTATATATTAATATTCATCGTGCTACATATAAATATAAAATAATAATAATTACAAATTAAACTAGTAAATATTTCTATAAACTCATACTGATGAAATTTTATTAATATTGCTTTATTATTGTTACCTGAATGTTAAATATTCTTAACCAATTTGTCCATTATTTGGAAAATTGTCGGAAATAATTATTTTAAATATTGCAAACTACTTTGATAATAATTTGGCATTCCATTTATTATGTTTTATGGCAAACTATTTGATAATATCTAATATAAATACAAACTTTGTATTCCTGATTTAACTGTAAAATGAGAAAATTTCTAATCTTCTTAACTCTGCTATTTTTTATAAGCTCAATAATAAAAACAAAAGCTGAGCCCATTGATATAGGCAAAATAAGGGCAGTTGCAATATTAGACCTGACAATAAAAAACAGCGAATCAAATAATTCTAATCTTTTTTCGGCAGAACATATTTGTAAAACTATGGGAATCCCATATATTATTACAACCAATGTATCTGTTGCAATTAATTATGCTGTTATACTGGCTACATCAAGCTTTCAATGTTCTACTTTTAACACATCAGAAGATAATTATTTGATTAGTTATGTAAATAATGGTGGTATATTAATAGCGTCTAATGTCATTTGCAGTGATTATTATAATTTGTTTGGCATATCTTCAAGTCAATCTTCTACTCAGCATCACAGCATAAAATGGATAGACTCTGCTTATGATCCGGCTTTAAGATGGATAAATGATTCTCTGGAGCAAACTATCAGCTTAGGTAGTGAACATTATGTTAACGTTATTTCCTCAAGGTCATATACATTAACTATTGCTACTGCGCTTGCACATTATGAAGACAATAAAGTTGCAGTAACAAAAAACGCTTACGGAGCAGGTATGGCTTACAATATTGGGATTTCTTTCAATATGATAATTCTTAACAATCAGTTAAATCATGACTATGAAGCACAAAGAACCTGGAGTGAAGGGTTTGAACCTACATCTGATGTTATAATGCTTTTTATTAAAGGGGTATTTGCAAAACATGTAGCTTATGCTACCTGGAAAAATTCTGCACCTTTTGATAACAGCGCAGTTTTCATGATGACTCATGATGTTGACTGGGGACAAGCAATGGACACTATGAGAATATTTGCTGACTGGGAAAAAGCTCATAATATTAAAACTTCTTATTATATCACGACTCATTATATCAGAGATAATAATGACCCTGATTATTATAGTGATAGTATAAATGATATTATCTACGTAAAGAATCAGGGCATGACAATTGGTAGCCATTCTGTTGGACATTTTCCTGATTTTGATAATACCACCATCCTTCCTATTGGTTCTCCTGGCAATACAAGAGAAAATTATTATCCTCAATATCTTAATGGAATAACAATTAATGGAAGCTGCTTCGGAGAGTGTGAAGTGTCAAAAAAATTGCTTGAACAGAATTGTGGTGCATCTGTAAAAACATTCAGGTCAGGCTATCTGGCTTTTAACTCAAACCAGATTAAGGTTCTTGATTCTCTTGGCTATTTATTTGATGCTACACATAGTGCAAACGATGTTTTAACACATTTCCCTTATCAGCAACACAGAGAACAAAGCCCTGGAG
>CAZMDE010000173.1:0-2875 GCA_964564355.1 uncultured Bacteroidales bacterium
GTTTAGTTTTAACTGAACTCATTTTCAGACAATTAATCAATGAATAATTTAAAAATTTAATTCGTATGAAAAAGCAAATTCTAATTTTAGCTATCATTTTTTTTACTTTCAAAATAAGTGCCCAACAAAATACTCCTAAAGTAACCCAAGCAACTGCCGGAACTTTAACAGTAACTTTCTCAACAGTAAATACAAATAAATATTCACTAACTGCATATATAACTAACTCGACAGGAGCATTAGTTAATACTATGCTTTACAATACAACTAATGGTGACGGAAGTGCACGAAAAATGACTACTTATTGGCCATTAATAGGTTCATCGTGGAGTGTTTCTCCAACAAAATTACTTACTAATACTGATGCAGTTACAGGTGCTTCAAAAAATGCACCTTACACTGCAAAAACAATCTATTGGGGAAAAACTGCTTCAATAGCCGATTTGCCAGATGGAACTTATACAATTAATTTTGAAATGGTAAACTATCCGCCCGATAGTCGTAGATACGTTTCCGGGACTTTTGTTAAGGGACCAATTATATCAAACTCATCAATACCTAATTCGACAGGTTTTGCTAACATTTCAGCTCAATGGCTGCCAGCTGCAACAGCCATCGAAGATTATAAATTGAATACAATTAAAATACAATATCTAAATAAAAATATCTCAATAAGTGGGCTGGAAGTAGGTGATAAACTAGATTTGTATTCATTAGATGGAAAGAATATTGATTCTAGGATAGCAAGAAATGGCAGGGAATTAATCAATGTAAAAAACAGAGGAGTTTATGTTGTAAAAATTAATGATAAAGTTTTTAAAATATTAAAATAAAAATATCAGAGAAGTGATAATCAATTAAATATTATAGTTTATGAAAAAAATGACAACTTTCTTTGCAGCTTTGACAGTGCTGTGTTTTACAAATGCAAATGCTGCAACTTATTTTTCAAAAGGTAGCCTTGCGGCTAATGAGTTAACCAGTTGGTCAACAACTGCTGATGGTTTGGGAGCTTCTCCTACGGATTTTATTTCTCCCAGTGATGTTTTTATGATACAGTCCGGTCACGAAATGACTACTTCGGCCGACTGGATTTTCGGCGCGGCAAGTGGAAATAGTAAATTGCAGATTGCAGATGCAGGTAAGTTAACAGGTACTACCCTGATAACCATTGCCGCTGGAAATACTTTCCAGATTGATAATGGAGGTACCTATATTAATAACATTGCAAACGATATGAGTAAGCTTTTTGGAGGAACTGAAGTTTTTGCAAGCAATAGTAATTTCATTGTTATTTTATGTGCATCAGCTCCTACAACAGTAGATGGTGGATACGGTAATTTGACATTTAGAAACACCCTTACAGCAAATTTGGGGATGAATGGACGACTTCTTAAAGTAAAGGGAAACCTCAAATTTGAGTTGAATACTGCTACTTTTAAGTTAGCATTAGTTAATTCACAAACTGTTACTATCGATGTTGATGGTGACCTGATTGTGAATTTTGGAGAGGGTAGTACTGGTGCAGTTCAGCTAGTGAATAGTAGTACAGGGAATTGTACGCTCAATGTTAAAGGCAATGTAAATATTATGAATGGGTCATTAAATTTAAATGCAGGGGGTGCAAGTGCCACTAATAATGTAGTAGTTTTGAGCATTGGTGGTGACCTGACAATTAACAGCACCGGGTCGCTTTCTTCTCCGTCAATTCCTGCAGGTCCAAACACAAAACTAATTTTCACAGGTGCAAATTCAAAACTTATAAATAACGGAACTTTTTCGAATGGAAATTTCACAACTGAGGTGCCGCAAAGTGCCAGCTTAACTGTTCCAAATAAATTAACTGTAAGTAGAGCCATGACTATATTGGGTTCGCTCAGTTTGGGAGATAGCATACTGGGTTCAGGACTGGTTGATGCTACAGCCGGAACGCTGATATTCAAGGGTGTTGCGCCTCAGAATATTGCTAAAATTAAAGATGGAATGATTAAAAATCTTACTCTGGATAATGCTGCCGGAGCTGGATTAGGTTTGCCTTTAGCAGTATCAGGATCGTTGAATTTAGTATCAGGAAGTCTTACTTTGGGCGACAATAATTTAACAATTAAAACTTCGGGTTCTATTGTAGGGTCAGAATCGTCAATTGTAGTAAATGGATTAGGAAAATTAATCAAAGAAAGCACATCTGTAAAAAATCAAACCATTAACAATTTAAAGATAAATATATCCGAAGGAAGAATTGGAGTTCAGGGTCTTTCTATAGGTGATAAGATATATATTTATTCGATTGATGGAAAATCAAGATTTTCGACGGAAGCTTCTCAATCAGTGCTTGACATTCTGATTGGAGCGAAAGGAATATATGTTATTAGGGTCATTTCCTCTGATGGTGTTAGTTCCTTCGCAAAAGTGTTGGTTGATTAATATTTTAAATGATATGTTCTTTGTTTGTATACAATATTACAAAACCTAATTCTACAATAAATGTAACTGTTTTTTAGCCAACATTAAATCAATTATTAAAAACAATCAGTTATGAGAATATTCAAAATCAATTTATTAATAACTTTTCTTTTAGTGATTAATGCTATTAATGCACAAAATGATGTTACTTATATTTGGAGTGGTGCTTTAACACCATCGTCTATTAAGGTAAACGCAAAAATTGCACGTTCAACAACCAATATAAGGTTAGCTGTAAGTACCAATAATAGTTTCACTCAGCCCTTATTTTCTGAAAAAAAGGCTGTAGATGCTACTACAAACAATATGATATCCTTATCATTAGGGGATTTGAATCCGGGAACATTTTATTATTATGCAATAGAAGTCGATGGGGTGTTAAATACAAAAAGGGGAAGTTTTACAACTCCTC
>CAZMDE010000173.1:2885-5843 GCA_964564355.1 uncultured Bacteroidales bacterium
GCTAGTTGTGGTTCAAGAAATTCAGATGCATTAGTATTTGATATTGTTACTGCTGAGAACCCACTATTTTACTTAAATACAGGTGATTTACATTATGATGATCCAAATTCATCATCAGATGTGAATGTACACCGTACTCCTTATGAGAAAAAGGTTTTATCAAAGGCAAAAAATGCCAACTTATTATCAAAAACACCCATAGCATATATGTGGGATGACCACGATTATTGTGGCAATAATTCATTTGGAAATAGTCAGGGAAAGGCAAATGCACTACGTGCTTATCGTGAATATGTACCCCATTATCCACTTTCTGGCGAAGGAAGTGTGCCCATTTATCAGGCTTTTACAATGGGTAGAGTACGATTCATTATGAGCGATTTGCGTTCGGCACGAACTGCAGGTAATATAATGGGAGCTACGCAATTAGCCTGGTTTAAAAACGAATTATTGACGGCAAAGACAAACAAGCAAATTATTGCATGGATTACAAGCGTTTCATTTAATAGTACAGCACCAGATGAAACTGATAATTGGTCGGCGTTTGATGCTAACAGAACTGAAATATCAAATTTTCTCAGAGATAATAATATCGCTAATTTATTTATCATAACCGGCGATGCTCACATGCTGGCACTTGATAATGGAACAAATGCTGATTTTTCGACAGGAAAGAATAATCTGAACAGATATCCAATTATTCAAGCAGCTTCACTATATAATAGTGGGTCGTATAAAGGTGGAACTTTCTCGAATGGTTATTTTACGAATAAGCCTCAATTTGCAGTTGGTCAATATGCTTTATTCAACATATCAGATGATGGCGGAGAGAATATAAGTATAAATGTGAAGGGTATTCGTGTAGATCAGGTAACCGGTGAAAAGTCTACTCTTTTTGACTATAATTTTAGTCGTATTCTTGGCATTTATACTGAATTAAATACGCCCAAAATGAATGAAAACATAAAAATAATTCCTAAGCAGAATAGCAAAGAAGTGATTATTGAGGGCGCAGCGGGCTTCAATGCAAGCGTGATGGATTTATCAGGGAAACTAATCGTCAAAAAACAGATTAAATCACAGAGCGAAATTGTACGAATTAGAGCAACTCAGGGTGTTTATATTGTTAACGTCAACGGATTTGCTAAACAAATATTTATAAATTAAGAAGGCTGTAAATATTAAAAACAAATTTCTTCAATTTATTTACATTTAATATGTAAGAGTTTATCCGGATAATGTACAAAAGTTTCTACCTATTCAGGGTGATAATCCTTCCTGTATAATTGTCTGAATTAGAGTTTTTTATCTGAAATTGAGTTTAATTGTTAATCGTACAAATTTTTATGATTAACAATTAAACTTTAAATCTTTAATAGTAAAAAGAATAACATGAATTTCATTCACAAAATCAAAGCACTAACTTTAATTATATTTATCAATATTTTGACTTTTGCATATTCGGTTATTCGATACAATATTGTCGGACAGGTGCCGCTTACCGACATTCCAATTTTTATCCTGAATAAAAGCATTGCTTTTTCATTGATCATTATACTTTTTCTGACTTTTTATTATCAAAACTCCCGACTATCCAACAACTTGAAATTTGCACGTAAAAGTTTCATTTTTCTTACCATAATTCATATTCTGATGTCGTTAAGTCTTTTGTCGCAAGATTATTACCCCAAATTATTTGTTGATTTCAAATTTAATTTTATTGGTAATATGACAATTTTGTTTGGTGTAGTGGCAGCTGCTTATATTGTTGTGAATAGATTTAAACTGAACAATATGATTTTTTTGAGTCTGCTAAGCGGGCATTTGTTTTTTCTTGGGTATAAAGGTTGGTTTAATCCCGCAAAATGGAATGGCTTTATGCCGCCAATTACCCTGTTGTGCTTTATTCTACTAATAATCCTGATTCTAGTATCTTTCTCTGGAAAAGTCAGAAATCGTTTATAATTCAATGTATTTCTGAATTGACAAAACAGTTTTTGTCTTTAAACTGGATGCGATACTCAAACTCAAATTTATACAAATAATCAGTTTTGAATTATTCTGATATTATCATTATCTCAATATATTTATTAAACTGACTTTTTCATTATTTGCTTTAATTAGAAAACTACCCTTGAATGTCTCGGGTAAATTTACAGTCTGTTTTTCTGAATTGCAGTTGCCTTCATAAATCAGCGACCCCAATAGATTGTATATCTGAAATCTTGTGTCTATAGGAGCTTCTATGGTAAACAAACCGTTTGAAGGATTTGGATATATTTTTACTTGCTTTTCCTGTACTCTTTTTTCATTTAAACCGGCATAGATGTAATCGTAGGGCTTTGCTTTCAACGTTTGAAGATGATTTGTCATGGCTGAGCGAAAACCCTCCATAATCAGATTGTATCTTGAGTCGGTTGTCAGATTAGTCAGCTCAGAGGGATCATTTTGTAAATCGTAAAGAAGTTCGGATTCCGTATTTGTAATACCTTTTTCGGTATATTTAATGTACTTGTAGCGCGAATCGCAGACCATCATTTGTACTGGAGGTAATCCTGTGTTTTTATCTATTTGATTAGCACAAAAGGCATATTTTCTACCCGTAACAGATGTCTGAGCAGGATTTTTAATATTTTCTGCTAAATTTATCCCCGATAGATTTTCAGGTAAGTTTGAACTAATGTTGGCTAATCCCATGATGGTGGGAAAGTAATCGACATGACTAATCAAACTATCATACTTACTTGCTGCCCGAATTACATCGGGCATACGGATTATTAACGGCACTCGAGCTGCTGCATCGTACATATTATCTTTAAACCACATTCCCTTTTCTGCGGCCATTTCTCCATGATCACTTGAGTAAACAACAATAGTTTTTTTCGTAAGATTAAGCTGATCGAGTAAGTTAAGAATTTCATCTATCGGTGATACTTCATTAATGTCCGTTGACCCGTT
>CAZMDE010000174.1:0-5821 GCA_964564355.1 uncultured Bacteroidales bacterium
GCTCATTCTTTTAGCAATTTCATCAAGAAATGCTTCTGAATGAAGCACTTGTTTGGCTTTAGGCTCGCATATTGCTGCCAGATCGCCAGTCATATAGCCATCTTCTATGGTGGCAATAACAGTATTTTCTAATTTATCAGCAAACTGTTTCAGTTCAGGAATGTTATCCAACTCACCTCTTTTTCTTAATGCACCGGTCCATGCATAAATCAAAGCCACGGCGTTTGTAGAGGTTTTTTCTCCTTTCAGATGCTTGTAATAATGCTTCTGGACAGTTCCGTGTGCAGCTTCGTATTCAAAATATCCGTTCGGAGATACGAGCACAGACGACATCATAGCAAGCGAACCGAATGCAGATGCCACCATGTCGCTCATAACATCTCCATCATAGTTTTTACATGCCCAAAGTATACCTCCTTCGTGCTTCATTATCCTGGCAACCACATCATCTATAAGGGTATAAAAGTATTCAATTTTAGCTGCCTTGAATTTTTCACTGTATTCTTTTTCAAATATCTCTTCAAATATATTCTTGAATTTCTGGTCGTAAATTTTAGAAATAGTATCTTTTGTAGCAAACCAACAATCAATTTTCTGGTCAAGAGCATACTCAAAACATGCTCTTGCAAAGCTTGATATAGAGGCAACTGTATTGTGCATGCCCTGTATCAGAGCCGCTCCGTCAACCTCCATAATGGTTTCTCTTTTTACATTTCCATTTTTATCAGTTCCCACTACTTCAAGCTTTCCGCCGTTTTCCATAAAGATTTCAGCATTCTTATACACATCACCATATGCATGACGACCTACGACAATAGGCTTTTTCCATGAGCGTACAGATGGCTTTATATTATTTACCAGTATAGGTTTACGGAAAACAGTGCCGTCCAGCAAAGCTCTAATAGTGCCATTAGGACTTTTCCACTGCTTCTTTAATTTATATTCAACTACTCGTTCTGCATTTGGAGTAATCGTTGCATTCTTTACTCCAACACCATATTTTTTAATTGCATTAGCTGCATCAACAGTTATCTGGTCATTGGTTTCATCTCTTTTCTGAACTCCCAAATCATAATATTCAGTCTTAAGTTCAACAAATGGCTCTATAAGCTTTGATTTAACCATGGGCCACAAAACACGTGTCATTTCGTCACCATCAATTTCGACTAATGGTGTAGTCATCCTGATTTTATTCATATAATTTAATTTTAAATTGTTTGCATTTTATCAAATTGTAGATAGGAATATATTTTGTCTTTATAGGGTTCTACTTTTTTATTATATATTTCAAAATACTCAGAAGCTGTCGGAATTTTACCGCTTAGGGTAATCATTGCAGCAAGCTCGGCTGAGCCAAGATAAGCTTTTGTCCCATCGCCCATTCTATTGTCAAAGTTCCTGGTAGAGGTAGAGAAAATTATTGTATTATCTGCAACTCTCAGTTGATTTCCCATACACAACGAGCATCCGGGCACTTCAATGCCTGCATTTACTTTTGCAAATTTAGCAAATAAAGCTTCATCAAAAAGCTTCTTTTTATCCATCCTGGTTGGAGTGGCAATATATGTTCTGACATTATTATTAAATTTTGCTCCATCCCAGATACTTGCTGCAGCGCGGAAATGACCGATATTTGTCATGCATGAACCGATAAACACATTATCTATTTTTGCTCCGGCAAGTTCTGACAATAGCTTCACATCATCCGGGTCATTAGGACAGCAAACTATAGGTTCTGTGATCTCTGCAAGGTCTATTTCCAGTACTTCTGCATATTCTGCATTGCTGTCAGCAGACAGCAGCTTTGGGTTTGCAAGCCACTCAATTAATTCCTCAAGCCTTCTCTGCAATGTAGATTTGCTTTCATAGCCTTTATTTATCAAGTCCTGTATCAGAGCTGCATTCGACTTTACATATTCTGTAACTGATTTTTCAGAAAGCTTTATGCAGGTTGCTGTTGCGCTTCTTTCTGCTGTGGCATCAGTTAATTCAAATGCCTGTTCTGGTGTTATGTCAGGCAAACCTTCCATTTCAATAATCCTTCCATTGAAAATGTTCACTTTATTTTTCTTGGGAACAGTGAGTTTCCCTTTTTTAATTGCAAAATAAGGAATAGCATTTACCACATCTCTTAAGGTGATTCCTTTATTCAACTTACCTTTGAATCTGACAAGAACAGATTCCGGCATGTCAAGCGGCATAAAGCCTTGTGCACCTGCAAAAGCCACTAATCCAGAACCAGCAGGGAAAGAAATGCCAAGTGGAAAACGTGTGTGAGAATCGCCGCCTGTTCCAACCTTATCAGGAACAAGCAGCCTGTTAAGCCATGAATGTATCACTCCGTCGCCCGGTTTCAATGCTATGCCATCGCGCTCAATTATAAAAGCAGGCAGGCTTTTCTGCATCTTTATATCTGTTGATTTGGGATAAGCTGCAGTGTGGCAGAAGGATTGCATAAACACAGGAGCCTGGAATTTCAGGCATGCCAGTTCAGTCAGCTCATCTGCAGTCATTGGACCTGTTGTATCCTGTGAACCTACTGTATTCATAACCGGATCACAAGACATTCCGGGAAGCACTCCTTCCAATCCGCATGCTTTGCCGACAATTTTCTGAGCTAATGTGAAGCACTGACCTTTCTTAATAACCGGATTAACAGGAGCTATAAATATTTCTTTTTCACTAATCTTCAGTGATTTCATTGCTTTTAAAGTCAATGCCCTGCCAATTATCTTTGCAATCCTCCCTCCTGCGCGGTATTCATCCAGCATTGTATTAGGACTGAGAGTGAATTTTGAAATCACTTCTCCTGCTTCATTTTTTATAGTTCCTTCTTTTGTATTAATGGTAATAATATCGCCATTATTTATCTTAGTAACATCGGCATTTATAGGTATGCCGCCAGAATCCTGCATTGTATTAAAAAATATAGGCGCTATTTTACCGCCAATTACAATGCCTCCTCTTCGTTTATTCGGAATAAACGGAATATCTTCACCTATATGCCATATAACGCTGTTGCAGGCAGATTTCCTTGATGAGCCTGTTCCTACAATATCGCCGACAAACGCAATTTTATGTCCTTCGCTTCTCCATTTTGCTATTGTAGATATACCATCAGGAAACCTGGTTTTGCCCATTGACAATGCGTGTAAAGGTATGTCAGGACGGGTTACCGCATCTAAAGCAGGCGAAAAATCATCAGTGTTTATTTCACCCTCTACTTTATAAACCTTAACCTTTATGATCTCATCCAACAGTTTTTTTGAAGTAAACCATTCTGCTTTTGCCCATGATTCCAGCACTTTTTTTGCAGCTTTGTTAGTCCCGGACAGCTTTTCAACATCTTTGAAGGCATCATAAACAAGAGTGATGTTTGATAACGCTATTGCTGTAGCATCAGCTAAGTCTTTATTTTCAAGCGCATTAACCAGCGGAGCAATATTATATCCTCCTACCATTGTTCCAAGTATTTCAACTGCCTTAGCAGGAGAAATAAGGATGGTTTTGATTTTTTCTTTAATAATCCGGTCAAGAAATTCTGCCTTAACCATAGCAGCAGGGTCAACTCCCGGAGAAATCCTGTTGCATAATAAATCCAGCAGCAGGCTTTCTTTTCCTGCAGGCGGGTTTTGAATTAGCTGACAAAGCTCTTCTGCCTGTCGAGCATTAATAGGTAGGGGGGGGATATTTAATTTTTTTCTTTCTTCTGCGTGTTCGAAATATTCTTTAAACATGATTTTAGTATTTTATTCGATGTATAACGGTTTTATTTGCAAATCCTTATATTTGTCAATCTTAGCGCGCAAAAATAATTTAATTTTTAACATACAAATTTTTATCTAAATATTATTTTTATTTTATTTAAAATTAACGCATTGCAAGATAATAAACCTATTAATTTTGCTGTTCATTTTAAATAAAAGTTTATATGAAGTTTAGTTTAATTGAAATAGTAAATGCATCGCTTATATTGTTTTCAGTAATTGATATACTTGGAGCTATTCCAATTATTATTGACTTAAGAGAAAAAACTGGTAATATACAATCAGGCAAAGCTTCTATCGCATCGGGTTTAATGATGCTGGTTTTTCTGTTTTTAGGTCAGCAGCTTCTTTTTTTGATGGGTCTTGATGTTTCTTCGTTTGCAATAGCAGGTTCGATAGTAATTTTCTTTATTGCACTTGAAATGATACTTGGTATCCGTTTATATAAAGATGCAGCACCGGAAACCGCTTCAATTGTTCCAATTGCTTTTCCACTAATAGCAGGAGCGGGAGTTTTCACAA
The DNA here is from genome assembly GCA_964564355.1 of uncultured Bacteroidales bacterium. Classification (GTDB taxonomy): domain Bacteria; phylum Bacteroidota; class Bacteroidia; order Bacteroidales; family JAGODS01; genus CAZMDE01. The sequence continues at coordinate 4,290 of CAZMDE010000174.1, forward strand.
CACTGCTTTCTATCAGGGCTGAATATCATGCAGAAAATATTGTTATAGCTATTATTCTTAATATAATCTTTGTATACATTATTCTGAAAAATACAACCCGGATAGCTAACTTCTTAGGAAAGAATGGCGTAAATGTTCTCAGAAAAATATTCGGAATAATTTTACTTGCTATAGCAGTTAAGCTTTTCAAGACTAATGTGAGATTATAAAATTTATTTTTACAAACAATAATTTTTAAATAAAATGAGTATAAACACTTTTATAATTCTTGTTTTAATAGGGCTCACGGCAGGTTTATTTGGAGGAATGTTAGGCATTGGAGGAGGTTTGATTATAATTCCTGCATTGATATATTTTGCAGGATTCAGCGAACATCAGGCAATTGGTACAAGCCTTGCTGTTATGCTGCCACCTATAGGATTATTTGCAGCATATAACTACTACATCTCAGGCCATGTAAATGTTAAATATGCTTTAATAATCGCTGTTGTATTTATGATTGGGAGCTATTTTTCTTCTAAAATTGCAGTAAATATGCCTGAAAACGTTATAAGAAAAATCTTCAGTGTTTTCCTTTTTATAATAGCGATAAAGATGTTTTTCTCGAAATAATGTAAGCTTCTGATTATTTTTTATCAGTAATACTGCCAACAGAAAATACATTCTTCCCGTTCTCTTTAATTATTTGCAATGCTTTCTGGTTCTGCATAATATTCCATCCATAGATATTAAAGTCAAAAATATTGGGGATAGAAAACCATTTTTCGATATTCATTATCAAACATATTTCTTTTGTTGTTTTATTATTTAATATAAATCCAGAGTTTGACAAATTAACATTAAAATAATTTTGGACAAAAGCAAATACTGAATCAGTATTAACAGAATCACCTTTATAAAGCTGACCTATACCTAAGTGAAAATTATAATTCTGAACTTTATTTTTATCATCCTTCCATTTTCCGTTTATCATTAGATAATGATAGCCACCACCAAGAAGACCAGGCCAAGCCATATTCACTTCAGGATTATTTACAAATAATCCGGTTATATTCTTTTCTTTATTTATCCCAAATGTAAAGCTTATAGAATCGTATTGTCCTTCAGGGATACTATCATAAACATTCCAAGTCCTTGTAGATGGTATGTCATTATCAATATAATAAATATCATTCCATTCATTAATTACTTTTTTCGTTCCGTCTGATTTATGCAAAGTGACATCAGAGATGAAATACATTACCTGGCTGACCAAATAAGGATTACCTGCTGCATTAATATATTTCATCGTATCTCGAACTAATTCCTTACCATCAACATAATGAGAAAACTTCAATATAATATTTCCTGAAATTTTGGCAGTATTATCCTGTTCAGTTTCTTTCTCACATCCATTGATAATAAAAACTGATAATAGGAATAATATAACTATAAAAGATTTTCTACTCAAAGTTTTAATATTAATTTCATAAAATATACTCTTCCCGGTTCATAAAGCTTATCTGTGCTGCCTATTATTTTCCGGTTCAAAT
>CAZMDE010000175.1:0-5807 GCA_964564355.1 uncultured Bacteroidales bacterium
TCAAATATTAATATTAATAAGCTGCTTGACTTTCATAAAATACAGAAAAAATTGCTGACAATAACTGCTGTTAAGCCAAGTGGTAGGTTTGGAGCTCTTGAGATAAATGATGATAAGCTTGTTACTCTATTCCAGGAAAAGCCCAAAGGTGATGGTGCCTGGATAAATGGCGGGTTCTTTGTTTGCGAGCCTAAAGTATTTGACTTTATTGATAGCGACCATTCAATCTGGGAAAGAGAGCCTATTGAAAAAATATGCGGATTGTCACAATTGACTGCATTTACTCATGATGATTTCTGGCAACCTATGGATACTCTTAGAGATAAAAGAGAGCTTGAAGATTTATGGAACAATAATAAAGCTCCCTGGAAAGTTTGGTAATAAATAATATAAAGATGGAAAATATATTTGGAAATTTTTATAAAAATAAAAAAGTTCTTATAACCGGTCATACTGGTTTCAAAGGCTCCTGGCTGTCAATAATGTTGAATTACTTGGGCGCTGAGGTTTATGGTTACGCATTAGAGCCACCTACAGATCCAAGCCTGTATCAGCTATGTAAAATTGATGGTTTTGTTCATTCAAAGATTTGTGATATAAGGAATTATGACGATTTATACGCATTTATAAAAACTGCTCAGCCTGAGATTATTTTTCATATGGCTGCCCAGGCTCTTGTGAGGGAATCTTATAAAAATCCTGTTGAAACTTACCAGACTAATGTTATGGGTAATGTTCATCTTCTGGAAGCAATACGGACAATACCTTCTGTTAAGTCTGTAGTAATTATAACTACTGATAAGTGCTATGAGAATAAAGAATGGTATTGGGGTTACAGGGAAAATGAGCCCTTAGGCGGATATGACCCTTATTCCAGCAGCAAAGCCTGCTCTGAAATTGTCACTGCTGCTTACAGAAGGTCTTTCTTTCATCCCGATTCCTATCATAATCATGGTGTCGCTATTGCTACTGCCAGGGCAGGTAATGTCATAGGTGGTGGTGATTGGGCTGCTGATAGGCTTATACCTGATTTTATAAGGGCTATTACTAACCGTGAAAAAATAAAAATACGCTCACCAAAATCTATTAGACCCTGGCAGCATGTTCTCGAGCCTTTAAATGGATATCTCTCACTGGGCAATGCTTTGTATAATAATGGAACTGAATTTGCCGATGCCTGGAACTTCGGTCCTAATGACGAAGATGCAAAAAATGTTGAATGGATTGTTAAGTATATGTGTGATTCCTGGGGAGACAGCGCTTCTTATGAAATTGATAAAAATCCCCAGCCTCATGAAGCTGCTTATCTCAAACTTGATTGCTCTAAAGCTAAATACCTGCTTAATTGGGAACCACGATGGTCTGTTAAAACTGCTCTTGACAGCATCCTCGAATTTACACATGCATATGTTAAAAATGAAGATCTAAAATCTGTTTGTATAAATCAAATCAAAGCTTATCTAAATAATAAATGATCACTTAACACTTAATACTTAACACTATCATGTCTTCTGACCCTAAAGAAATAAAAAAAGAAATACTTAATAAGGTTAAGGAATACTATAAATATAAATTTGAAACTAAAACTTTTATCCCGGGAAAAGATAAGGTAAACTATGCCGGTCGTGTGTTTGATGACAAAGAATTGATGAATGCCGTTGAAGCTTCTCTCGATTTCTGGCTTACTGAAGGGCGTTTCTCCGAGCAGTTCGCTGAAAAAATTTCTGACTTCCTGGGTGTTGAAAATGTTATACTGACCAATTCAGGCTCTTCTGCAAACCTCCTTGCTTTTGCTGCCCTTACTTCTGAAAAATTAGGTGATAAGAGGCTTTTGCCCGATGATGAGGTGATTTCTGTAGCTGCCGGTTTCCCTGCTACTGTTACTCCTGTTCTGCAGTATAATTTGGTACCGGTGTTTGTTGATGTGGATGTTTCAACTTATAATATTGATGTTGAATTGCTCAAAAAGGCGATCACGCCTAAAACCCGCTGTATATTTATTGCACACACTTTGGGGAATCCATTCAATCTGGATGCTGTTATGCAGCTTGCTCATGAAAATAATTTGTGGGTCATTGAAGATAACTGTGATGCTTTTGGCAGCAAATATAAAGGGAAGTACACTGGTACTTTCGGACATGTAAATACGTTTTCTTTTTACCCTGCTCATCATATTACAACAGGGGAGGGGGGGGCTATTGTTACAAATGATAATCTGATTGCCGGCATTGTCCGTTCTTTCAGAGACTGGGGACGGGATTGCTATTGCGCCGGTGGTGAAAATAATACATGTGGTAAGCGTTTTACCCAGAAATTTGGGGGTCTTCCTCCTGGCTATGACCATAAATATGTTTATTCTGAAATTGGATACAATTTAAAAATGACAGATATACAGGCTGCAATTGGCGCTGCTCAGATGGATAAGCTGGATTTTTTCTGCATTAGGAGAAAAGAAAATTTTAAGCACCATTTTGATATTTTTTCAAAGTATCCTGAATATTTTATTCTTCCTGTTGCTACTGAGAATGCTGACCCTGCATGGTTTGCCTTTATTGTCACTCTTAAAGAAAGAACACCTTTTACTCGTGGGGAAATAACAAATTATTTTAACGAAAATCATATAGAAACCCGAAATCTTTTTGCAGGTAATATTTGCAAACAACCTGCTTTTGTTGATAAAAACTGGAGAATAGCCGGTAATCTCAAAAATACTGATTACATCATGAATAACACTTTCTTCCTTGGAACCTACCCCGGATTAACTGAAGAAATGTTTGTTTATCTGGATAAAGTGTTGCAAGCTTTTATTACAAATTATACGAAATAGTACTAATTACTCGAATTGACATGACTGACATAATTTATAAAGAAGAAAGCTATCGTATCATTGGTTCTTGTATGGAAGTGCATAAAAAACTTGGATCTGGTTTTCTTGAAAGTGTATATGCTGAAGCGCTGGAGTTGGAATTCAGTAATGTAAACATTCCGTATGAACGTGAAAAGAAATTACCTGTGTTCTATAATAATCACCCGTTAAAGAAATATTTTAAAGCTGATTTTATTTGTTTTAATTCAATTATCATTGAGCTGAAAGCCACTAAGATTCTAATTGAAGCCGATATAAAACAAATAATCAATAATGTAAAAGCAACAAAATTTAAACTCGGTTTACTTATTAATTTTGGCACAACTTCATTAACTTATAAAAGTATCATCAACTAAATTAATTCGTGTAATTCGTCTAAATTTGTGAAATTCGCAATCAATGGCAATTGTAAAGAAATATAAGGCAGAGATTGTTAACCTGGTCAACCCGACAGAAAATCTGTTTACTGTGGAATTTAAATCTCTTAACGGGATTTTTAAATTTCTGCCCGGTCAATTTCTACACTTAGCTCTTGATGAATATGACCCTTCAGCTGCCTGGCCTGAATCAAGATGTTTTTCTATTCAGACTCATCCTAAGCAGGAATCAATTAAAATATCCTTTGCCGTTAAAGGAGTTTTTACAAAAAAAATGGCTGATGAATTAGTCCCTGGCAGGCAGATTGACCTAAAATTGCCTTATGGCGAGCTCTTTCAGCAGCTCCACAATAAATCCAATTGCTTGTTTATAGCAGGTGGCACAGGTATAACCCCATTCCTTTCCCTGTTTAATGATGAATCATTTTCTGCGTATTCTCATCCTGTATTGTATTTCGGTTTCAGGGATATAAAATATGATCTATATGAACAGGAATTATTGCTGGCAAAGAAAATTAATCCTTCTCTGGAAATGTTTAAAATAAACCAGGAAACTGATGGCATGCTTAATATTGTAGAAATATATAAATCTAATCCTGATGCACATTCTTGTTTTATCTCAGGACCTCAATTGATGATAGCTGATTTTAAAAGATATTTGGTAGATAGAGGAGTTGCTGTTGATTTTATTAAAACTGATGAGTGGGAATAAATTAGTGTAATTCGTATAAATTCGTATAAATTAGTGTAATCTCTTATGAAAGTTAATAGATATATTGCTGAGTTTTTGAAATCTAAAAAGATTGACACTGTTTTTGAATTGCAAGGTGGAATGATTACCCGGATATTGGATGAGCTTTATCGTCAGGGTGGTTTTAATATTGTCAGTATGCATCATGAACAGGCTGCTTCATTTGCTGCTGATTCATATGCGCGCATTACCGGAAAGCCCGGAGTAGCTTTAGCTACAAGCGGTCCTGGTGCAACAAATCTTATTACAGGTATTGGCAGTTGTTATTTTGATTCTGTCCCAGCTATATTTATTACTGGTCAGGTAAATTTAAATGAACAGAAAGGTAACAGCCCTACCCGTCAGATAGGCTTTCAGGAAACTGATATTGTTGAAATTGTTAAACCTATCACTAAGGCTGCTTTTGCAGTTAAATCTGCCGATGATATTCCTGCTATCTTTAATCATGCATATGATATCTCGCTTGCTTGCCGACCTGGCCCAGTTTTGATTGATATTCCAATGAATATTCAAAATGAAGAAATTGATGAAACAAAGATTAATGATTCATATAAAAAATCAAACTCTATTGTTCCTGATGAAAAAGAGATAATATCTTTTTTTGATGAATTGATCAAAGCTTTGAAACTAAGTAAAAGACCGTTGGTAATCGTCGGCAGAGGATTAAGAGTTGCCGATTCAATTGAAAAATTTTATTCTTTTATTAATAAATATAATATCCCTGTTGTTTCTTCATTATTAGGTTTGGATGCTTTGCCTTTTGAGCATCCAAATAGAATAGGCTTTATCGGAACCTATGGTAATCGCTGGGCAAACTATGCGCTCGGGAATTGCGATTTGCTGATTGCCCTCGGCACTCGCCTTGACCTTAGGCAAACTGGCTCTAATGTTGATTCTTTCCAGGATAATAAAAGAATTTTTCATATTGATTGTGATAAAGCCGAATTGAAAAGCCGCCTAGAAAAGTCTGAAACTCTTCAGTGTGATTTAGATATTTTCTTTGATTATGCTTTAAAGGATAAAAGCTTTAAATTTAATTCTGCCACCTGGTTAGCTGAAATTAATTTTCAAAAACAAAAAAGGTCTGACATACTTGAGTTGGATAATATTAAGGGCATAAATCCCAATGAATTTATTCATGCGCTTTCCAAATGTTCTGATGCTGCTAAAGTTTTTACTGCCGACGTGGGAAATAACCAGATGTGGACTGCTCAGTCACTTGAATTAAACAAAGATCAGAGATTCTTGACTTCTGGTGGTATGGGTGCTATGGGATATTCATTGCCAGCTGCTATTGGCGCTTCTATTGCTAATAATAAAGCCCCTGTTGTCGCAATTTCCGGTGATGGCGGTTTTCAGATTAATATTCAGGAACTGCAGACCATAAAACGTAATAACCTGCCTGTTAAAATTATTATCCTTAACAATAAATGTCTTGGTATGATAAGACAGTTTCAAGATGCTTATTTTGATAGTTGTTATCAGTCAACTGTATGGGGTTATAGTGTTCCCGATTTTGCTGCTGTTGCTGAAGCCTATGGTATCAGCGCTTTAACCATTGATAAGCCCGAACAAATACCCGGTGCTCTGAAATCATTATGGGAAGACCCTGATAAGCCAATTCTCTTAAATGTGATAATTGATGTGTTTACTAATGCATTTCCTAAAATGGCATTCGGTATGCCTATCACCAGGATGGAACCACTTATTGATTAAAAATTATGAGACTGTTCTATGAATAAAAATTCAAATTATAAAATAGCTGTAATTGGAGCAACATCTCACATTGCTAAGGGATTGATTTATAATTTCA
>CAZMDE010000176.1:0-5793 GCA_964564355.1 uncultured Bacteroidales bacterium
TATCCCCGTCCGGATGGTTTTTCTGTACGCTGTGTTAAAGATTAAATAAAAATAAATTACTAACAAACTCAATTACTCTATTCTAAAATTATATAATTACTCGTAAACTAATTTACTCATGAAAAAAATATCAATATTTATTATTGCGAATGTAATAGCAATAAGTTATGTTTTTTCTCAGGGAACCGCTATCAACACAAGCGGAGCTCCGGCAGACAATTCAGCAATGCTCGATGTGTCTGCTACAGGCAGGGGTTTATTAATACCGCGGATGACAACAGCCAACCGTCCTGCTAATCCTGTTGAATCTCTGCTTATTTTCAATACTACTTCTCAGTGTTTTGAAGCATATAATGCAGCCACTTCAGAATGGATTAAAATAGCTTGCCTTGGTGGTTGTCCCGTTCTTACAGCAACAGATATTGACGGAAATGTTTACAATGTCATAGGAATTGGAAACCAGTGCTGGATGAAAGAAAACTTGAAAGTTACAAAGTATAAAGATGGTACCAGCATCCCTAATATTACAGACAATACAACTTGGATGGGGCTTACAACAGGAGCATATTGCTGGTACAACAACGATGCTGCAACATATAAAAGTACTTATGGAGCTATGTATAACTGGTATGCTGTAAACACAGGCAAACTTTGTCCAAGCGGCTGGCATGTACCATCTGATAGTGAATGGACAATATTAACAGATTATCTAGGTGGCGTGGCAATAGCAGGTGGTAAAATGAAAGAAACAGGAACATCAAATTGGTATCCGCCTAATTTAGGCGCAACAAATAGTAGCGGCTTTACTGGACTTCCGGGTGCTCAGCGACATATCTACGACGGAGACTTTCATAATCTCACTTTTGATGGATACTGGTGGACAGCTACGGAATTCAGCGCAACACACGCCTGGTATCGTTTCCTTTACTACAATGGAACTGATGCTTCTCGTGGTAACTTTAACAAAGGCTACGGACATAGCATCCGCTGTCTGAAAGATTAATCCTAAACCTTTAAAAAGTTAATCATTTTATTTTGTAAACCTCTGTGTCTTCTCTGTGCAACTCTGTGTAATGTTTTTTTCTCAGTTTTGCTTAGAATCCTTCTACGCAAAACAGTATGATCAGCTTTCTATTACTATTGCTTTATAAATTTAGCAACCCTGACTAAATTATCACTTTGAAGTCTCACAAAATAAACCCCATTCCTCAACTTTCCAGTATCATATTGAATTGAATGCTCCCCCTTTATTCCTAATTCTGTCATCCTGAGCGAAGTCGAAGGACCTGATTCATCAACCTCAATCCCCATCAAATCATATATTTTTAAAGTAGTATTCGATTTAATTGTTAATTGGTAATTGATAATTATTAATTGATTCGCCGGATTCGGATAAACCTCCAATTCTGTCATCCTGAGCGAAGTCGAAGGACCTAATTCATCTATCCCCAATATCTCAGACAACGCCCGTTTCCAGACTCCGCCGGTTTTTGTCCCGACATAAACATAACCTTCGCTTATACAAATTGACATTACTGACAACACATAATCGCTGTTTGTAAAACCCTGGTTTATCTCTCTCCAGTGCAATCCATTATCACTTGATAAAAATACTCCACCTCCATATGTCCCGGCAAAAATATTTGCCCCGCTGATTGCAAAGCACCATACTACACTATAGGAAGGACCTGTACTTATTGAATCCCAACTTACACCTGAATCTTCTGATTTGTAAATACCCGCACCACTTGTCCCCGCAAATATAGATGTGTCCTTTATTATCATCCCTCTTATATCTGTCGAATTAATTATCCCGCTGTCGATACTTTTCCAATTCTGTCCATTATTTGTTGATAAAAAAATCCCGTTTGCTGTCCCTGCTACTAAATTTGTTTTGCTTCTAACAATTGTGTGCACATAATTATCACTTAAGCCGTTTATAGTTTTTTTCCAGTTCTTACCTCCGTCAGTAGATAAAAATATTCCTTCACCATAACATCCCACAAATATGTTTGTATCATTTACTAATATGTCATCAATGCTTGCATTATTTACGCCTGAATATGTCCAGACCGTATCTGTAGAATTCGATAAAAACAAGCCTCCGCCCCAGGTTCCAACTATCATGTTCGTATCTGCTGCAGCTAATGCCCAAATCTCCTTTTTGGGCAAGCCATGATTTATTGCTTTCCATTGAGCGCCTTTATCAATTGACATATAAAGCCCGTCGCTTGTCCCTGCAAAGACCTTATTTCCCCTTGAAGCCATCGAAGCAATATATTTACCGTCGATCGAATTATTAGTATGTTGCCATTGTGCTGAACAATTAACAATGACCAATGAATATTGAGCAATTATTAAAATTGATATTAAAATACTTTTTTTCATAAAGACTAAGCTATAAGTTAAAACTTTAAAAATAAGACACGAAAATACAAATATTATCCTGAATTACAATATTTTTATTTCACAGCTTACAGCCTTTTAACTCAGACCTCATCCGGATATTCATTAGGGTTGTATTGGGATTGTATGCTTGTTGCTACGCGTTATATACGGGCTATCTACGGGTTATGTACGGGTTATGTACGGGCTACTGTTTGGCGATTGCACTTTCCGCCACGTCCCTGTAAGCGAAAATGCTTGTTTTTTGGCAGGTCGATATTGCACACTATATGCTTATATATTTCATTTTCAAGTCTTTCCATTTATCTAAATTCCTTAGAATACTCTCCTATTGTATACTTTATTGTTAAGTTTTTAATCTATTTTCCAATCTGATAAATCTTATAAATATGATAAATATGACAAATCATATTATTTTGCAAATATAATACAAAAAACCTCTCATGTCAAGCTTTTTCTCACTTTTTTATTAACTTTTTTTCTAACTTTCTAATATTCACATTTGCACATTTGCACATTTATTCATTCAATGTTTTATATATGTTTCTCAGTTTTGAAAACTTGACAAACTCCGACAAAGCTGATAAAAGTGCAATGACAATACCATTGTAACCATCGAGGAAACCGAGTTTCCAGAAATAAGTTGAGAGGAATTTTATTTTTGATTTATAAATAATCTTACAAAGACTTGCCTTTTCACCTTTTTCAAACAGCTCTTTAGCTGCTGCATCTGTAAAGGTGTTCATGCGTTCAAGATGCTCTCCAATTGTATAATATGAATAATGCAGCAAATCTCCTTTCAGGAAATGTATTTTAACATCCTTGTCTGTAACAAGCGTTTCATGTATTTTCCCTGTCCATTTTGTAATCCTGCGGTCAAATATTCTTAGCTTTTTATCAGGATACCAGCCTGAATGCTTAATCCATTTGCCGCAATAATTTGTCGAACGGTTAAACCTGCAGAATAAAAGTTCAGTCTTTTCTTTTAAATCTGAAATGGAATTTTTCAAATCATAGGTTAAACTTTCATCTGCATCTATTGACAGTATCCAGTCGTGCTTTGCCTGCTGATTGCCGAAGTTCTTAGCATCTGAATAATCTGTCCAATGCCTCTGAATGAAATTTGCACTGAACTGCCTGCATATTTCCTCTGTCTTATCAGTAGAATAGGAATCAATAACAACTATATCATCAGCAATCTCTTTTACAGATTCAAGGCAGCGAGCGATATTTCTCTCCTCATTATGAGTTATAATTACTACAGAAAGCTGGTTCATTTGTTCATTATTACAATTTTATTCCTCATTAGTCTGATAAAGGAAATTATTATAAGGATATTTCCTTGAATGAATATCTTTTGCAATATTATAAATAGTTTTCTTAAATACATTAATATTAATCTTTTCTGTTGCTGATATGAATATGCAGGATTCATTGGTCTTTGCCATCCAGCTTTTCTCAAGTATTTCAAGACTATTATTGAATTTAGTTACAGGAGTAAGGTCATCAGGATGCTTCTCAATGTAGCTATAAGCATCAATTTTATTGAAAACAATAATTGTAGGCTTATCATTTGCTTTCAGCTCAGCAAGCGTCTGGTTTACAATATTGAGTTGTTCCTCAAAATCAGTATGTGAAATATCCACTATATGCAATAATATATCAGCTTCCCTAACCTCATCAAGTGTGGATTTGAATGATTCCACAAGGTGATGTGGCAGTTTTCTGATAAATCCTACTGTATCTGACAGAAGGAAGGGAAGATTTTCTATAACAACTTTTCTGACTGTAGTATCAAGTGTGGCAAATAGTTTGTTCTCCGCAAATATGTCTGATTTGCTGAGCAGGTTCATTATAGTTGATTTCCCTGCATTAGTATATCCGACTAATGAAACCCTGACAAGTCCTGCCCTGCTTTTACGCTGGGTAAGCATCTGCTTGTCAATAATTACGAGTTTTTCCTTTAGTAAAGAAATTTTGTCCTTTATAACTCGTCTGTCTGTTTCAATTTCCTGCTCTCCGGGACCTCTAAGCCCGATACCTCCCCGTTGCTTTTCAAGGTGAGTCCACATTCCTGTCAGGCGCGGCAATAAATACTGATACTGTGCAAGCTCTACCTGTAATTTGGCATGAGCAGTCCTTGCTCTTTTTGCAAATATGTCAAGTATAAGATTTGTTCTGTCTAATATCCTGCAATTAAGCTCTTCTCCGAGGTTACGTAACTGTGAGCCTGTCAGATCATCATCAAAGATTGCTATGTTAATATTGTTTTCCTTTATATAATCTCTTATTTCACTGACTTTACCTTTGCCTATAATTGTGGAAGGATTTGGCTTGCTTATTTTTTGCACAAAACGTTTTACAGGTATGCCGTCAGCAGTTTCAACAAGAAATTCCATCTCATCAAGATACTCCTTAACCCTATCCTCATCCTGTTCCTGGGTTATAACTCCTACAAGTATAACTCTTTCTTTTTTAACTGCAGTATCTATCATTGATTAGTATTGAGTAATGAGTACATGCTTAGTAACCGAATTTTTTTCCTGTTATTTCCTCTATTTCTACTTTGTATATTTTAATGTTATTTATTGCCGGTGCATTATATGTGAATTCTTTGCCGGTATATTTAACCATAATTAGATTCATCACTCTCACTTTTTCATCATAATCATTTATAAGCATAGCTTTACCTGAAAGCACAACACTTCTGTATTTCATGCTGTATGAACAAGCCATTTCTTCATTTCTGAAAGAAAGCTTTGTGTCAATATCAAAACTGATACAGATATTGTTATTCTTTTCTATGACATCATTCTTTTTCCCTTCAGGTGCTGTATGCAGAAATATTACCCTGTTTTGATATGCAAAATTAAAAGGCAGCACATAAGGCTTATCCCCGTCAACCAAACCAATATGACAGATATCAGCTTTATTAATGATTTCCTCAATCTCGGTATAATTATGTATTTCCCTGTTCTTTAAAATCATTTGACAATTGCTAATTGCTCATTATTAATTGTTAATTGCTAGTTGTTAATTGTTAATTGTAATAATGCTTTCCACTGCCAGTCTGTAAGAATCCATGCCAAAGCCAGAGATAATACCTTTGCATTTAGGTGAAAGCAAAGAAATGTGCCTGTATTCCTCTCTTGCAAATATATTAGAAATATGAACCTCTATTACAGGAGTTTTGATAGCTGCGATTGCATCTGCAATAGCAACAGATGTATGTGTATACCCTCCTGCATTTAATATTATGCCATCATAAGAAAATCCTGTTTCATGAAGCTTATTAATAAGTTCTCCTTCTATATTGCTCTGATAATAATCAATGCTAATATTTTGATATTTATTTATTAGTTCTTTAATATAATCGTCAAATGAAGT
>CAZMDE010000177.1:0-5785 GCA_964564355.1 uncultured Bacteroidales bacterium
GAAAAGTGCTGTTCTTACATGGAATAAAGTTCCGAATGCCTGCTCATACATTATATGGTATTCTACCAGCACTGCATTTACTCCATATTCAGTTATTACTACCAAAGATACTGCTGTAACGCTTATGAATTTAACAGCTGCAACATATTATCTATGGAAGGTTCAGACTGTTTGCTGCGACCAGATTGGAAACAGTGAGTTCTGCCCTGTTCTTTACTTTAAAACCCCTGCCGGAGAAACCTGCAAAGCTCCTTCCGTTTTCAAGACATCTAATATATCACTGACAGGTGCTGCATTTGCATGGAATAAAGTTGATGGCAGTTGTGGATATGTTGTTACATTAACCAATTATTCCAATTATCCCACAACAACAACTAAGACATTTACTACAAAAGATACATCAATTACAGCATTAGAATTAAGTCCAAATACTTATTATCACTGGGCAGTAGCAACAGTTTGCTGCAACGGAGTTACAAGTATTAACGGACCGGACCAGCCTTTCATGACATTATCTCAAAAGTGTGAAATACCTGCCGGTTTTACTACTACTTCAATTACACAAACAAGTGCTATGATTTCATGGAACGAGGTTAAAGGAGCATGCGGATACTATGTAATTTATTATCCTACAAATAATACTGCAGCTTACAAAATTATTACTACAAAAGATTTAAAGATAACTATTGATGGACTTCTTCCAAAGACTGTTTACCAGTGGAAGGTAAGGACAGTATGCTGCACAAATTCAACAGCTTCTACATACAGTGACTATGGCGCAGTTCAAACATTTACTACTCTTCAATCAACCTGCACTGCTCCTGTTAAATTTGCATCATCTAATTTAACATCAACAAGCATCATACTTAAATGGAATAAAGTTCCTCATGCCTGCTCATACAATGTTAGTTATTCCCCGTATAGTACAGGAATTGCTATTGTTATTAATACAAAAGATACTGTTTTAAATCTAACAGGATTAACACCCGGCACTTATTATCACTGGATGGCGCAAACCCTATGCTGTGATAATATGGGTGCAAGCGAATACGGACGTTTTCAGATATTCACAACTCCGGCAATACAATCATGCTATGCTCCAAAAGCAATAACTGTATTAAAAATAGGAACAACAAGTGTTTCTCTGTCATGGGTTGCTGTGGAAGGTGTTTGTGGATATAGTATTTCTTATAATATCCCAGGTGTTACAGATTTTATTACTGTTACAACAAAAAATCCTTATATTATAATTGACGGATTAAAATCAAATTCCCCATATCATTTGTACCTGCGTTCAATCTGCTGCACTGGAGGGTTGAGTTCAACTTTTGCTGATGTTAATTTCACAACTTACCCCATTATAACTCCACAATGCAATGCTCCAATTAACCTTAAACACTCTGAAATTACTCAAACTTCAGCATTATTAACCTGGGATGCTGTTAATGGAGCGATATCTTATTTAGTTTCATACTGGGTTGTAGGTTATGCTAATACTCCTTTATTCCAGACAGTAAATATTAATAAAGCTTTGTTAACAGGATTATTACCAAATACAAAATATGAATGGAAGGTTAAAACTTATTGTTCAACTGTGTCAGGTGGAACCAGCGATTGGAGCCTTACTGATAACTTTATAACTTTAGCTGTTCCTCAAATAGATTGCCAGACTCCTGCTAACCCGGCTTCTGTTGATATTTTCCAGACGACTGCAAAATTGGTATGGAACAAAGTTCCGCATGCATGCTATTATACAATTATCTTATATGAAGCTAACAATACTGCCAGTTATAAAACATTCTCTGTTAAGGATACAAGTTTAATCTTAACGGGCTTAACAGCAGGTAAAACTTATATGTGGAAAGTTAAAACAAAATGCTGTGATCCTGCTTCAAATGCTGTTGGTGAAAGTGAATTTACTCCTCTACAGACATTTGTTACTCTGCCTTATCAGCATATTGATTGCATAGCTCCTGTTGTCTTAAACAGCAGTAATGTTACTCAGAGAAATGCTGTTATTAAATGGAATTCCGTGAAGAGTGCCGGAGTTTACCTTATTGCTTACTGGTCAGTAAATGATCCGAACAGTATATTTTACTTAAAAACACAGGACACTTCTCTTATTCTTATAAACTTGCTTCCTAATACAAAATACTACTGGAAAGTTAAAGTTTATTGTGCTACAAATTCAAGCACTAATAATATTACAAGTGATTGGAGTCAGACAGTCGACTTTACAACCTTATCCGAACAAATACCTACTTGTGCACCTCCGGATAATCTTGTAAATGGAACTATTACACAGAACAGTGCTTTGCTGAAATGGAATAAAGTTCCCGGGGTAACATCTTATGTTGTTATCTATTATCCTGTAAACTCTCCAACTACTGCTTTCAAATCAATAAGCACTAAGGACACTGCTGTTCAGATAACAGGCTTATTGCCTAATACCGAATATATATGGAAAGTAAAAACTATTTGTTGCGGGCCTAATCCTACAACTCCTTGTTTTTACAGTACTGATAGCCATTTGCAGGGTTTTACAACTTTAAAAGAATCCATAACTACATGCCTTCCGCCTACCAAACCTGTTGTTACTAACATTACACAGTATAGTGCAGTATTAAAATGGAATCGTGCAGAAAATGCCTGTTATTATTTGGTTTATTATACTTCAGAAATAACAATGCAACCCGGTTTCTTATCTATCAAAACAAAGGATACAACTGTAACCCTTACAAACCTGATAGCTAACATGAATTATGACTGGAAAGTTAAAGCTATTTGTTGTAGTTCTACCGGAACTATGTCTGAAAGCGATTTCTCTCCAATGCAATACTTTAAAACTTTAAATAATCAAGATACTAAATGCAACGCTCCTCAATATCCTTCTACAATTAATGTAACTCAGACAAGTGCTGTAATAAATTGGAATTATGCTGTTAACGCATGCTCTTATCTTGTTATATATTTCCCATCTGGTTCTGTAAATCAGTATAAATATTTTAAAACAACTGATACTACAACAACTCTGACAGGTTTATTACCAAATACAAAATACGAATGGAAGGTTAAAACTATCTGTTGCAATACAACCGGCACATACGGAGAAAGTGAATTCACCGTGCCTCAGGTATTTACAACCCTGATGGGTGAAACCATCAAATGTCTTGCACCAACTACACTTGAATCAGGAAATATAACTCATAACAGCGCTCTTCTGAAATGGATTCCTGTTCAGAATGCCTGCTCATATATTGTAGTTTATTATTATATGACTACTGATGGTTCAACTCCTAAATATTTTTATGTAAAGACACCTGTGCCATATGTAAACTTAACAGGATTAATGCCGGGAATTGAGTATAAATGGAAAGTCCAGACTATATGCTGCTCCCCAAATTCTAATACAGTTTCTACAAGTGATTACAGCGTTTTGCAGTTTTTTACAACTCTTCGTTTACCTGTTGAATGCAACCCTCCTAAATTTCTTGTATCAGGCTCTGTCACTAACAACAGTGCTAAGCTAATCTGGAACAAGGTATCTGGTGCTTCAAAATACATTTTGTATATATGGACAGCGAACACAGCTCCTGTAATACAAATAATAAATAATGACACTGTGTTTTTTGCCCAAAACCTCTTAGCCTCAACTGTATATCAATGGAAAGTACTGTCAGTATGCTATTCAAATTCACAAAACACACCTTTCTATAGTGTTTTCAGCTATACAGCTACATTTACCACCTTATCTAAACCTGTTGAAGCATGCACTCCTCCTATCGAATTAAGCACTACAGGAATAACTGCAAATCAGGCAATTATCAGTTGGTCTGCCGTTAATGCAACATATTATATTATAGCTTATAAGCCTTTTACCGGAACCATGCAGTATAAATATGTTATAACCAAAGCCAACAAGTATTTGCTTAAGGGATTATTGCCAAATACACAATATATCTGGAAAGTCAGAAGCATCTGTTCTGCAAGTACAAGTAATTTATATTCATTCAGCGATTATAGTCTGCCTGCATTATTTACTACTTTAGCTGATAATACTATTCAGAGATGTATACCGCCTGATGGCTTAAAAAGTTATGATATTACCGATACCTCTGCTAATTTGGGTTGGAATGGCGTTGCTGGGGTTAGATTATATCTTGTTATTTACAATGAAGCTAATAGTAATGATATTATCTATAAGATTGTGCCCGATATAAAATTAGCACTAAGCAATCTAAAACCATCTACAAAATATATCTGGAAGGTCGGAAGCATTTGTCTTGCCGGAGGAGGTTATAATATTGGCAAACTCAGTGATACAACTACATTTATTACTAAACCAAAAGGAGGTAAGAAATTCACAACTTCCGGGAATAGTGATAATCTGAACTTTAAAGTATATCCTAACCCAAGCGAAGGAATTATTAACGTTGAGATTGATAATATTAACTCCCCTGCCAATCTCTCTATTACAAACTTTGCCGGACAGTTAGTATATAACGAAACCGTACATAATTCAGCAAATGAGATAAAAGAAATAGACTTAAGCAAACAGCCAAAAGGTATTTACTTTATCAAAGTAATTAACAATACTTCCGTTAAAACCCTGAAACTTGTTATTCATTAATAAGCAATAATTTCTAATAAAACAGGTGATTCCAATAAATACGAATCACCTGTTTTTTTATATAAAATATAAGAGCAGAATTAATAATTAATGAAAAACATTTTATAAAATATGTTTTCACATATGTCGGGTGAGCTTTCCTCAATTCTCCTGTATTCCATCCTCCATTTAAAATTTAAAGTTCATTTCAAAAAATTGTTAATTTTTAATTAACTTAGCGGAACTTTCTTATTAGCTCTTTTGATTTTTTAATTTAATTTTGTGAATAAATACAGAACTTTGAATTAATTCTACTAATGATGCATATTTGGATAATTGTAATAATTTCTCTTATTTTTTCTGCTTTGTTTTCAGGTATTGAAATTGCTTATATTACATCAAACAAAATGAGAATAGAACTTGAGAAGCGGCAGGGTCTTTTCAAAGCTAAGATACTGTCAGGATTCCTTAAAAACCCTTCTTCATTTTTGTCTGCCCTTATAGTTGGAAATGGTGTAGCTATTATCATTTATAGTGTTTCCATGACAAAAATATTAGAACCTTTTCTTTTACATATACTCCCGGTTAATTTTTATACTGATTTTTTACTTTTACTCATTCAAACCATATTATCAACTCTTATTTTACTTGTTTTAGCTGAATTTCTTCCTAAAGCTTTATTCCGAATAAATTCGAATTATGTGCTCAGCTTATTCGCTATTCCGGTTTATATAATTTATTATTTACTTTTCCCATTTGTTTTCCTGATAAATTCTTTTTCCAGGTTCATACTTTCAGGTATATTCGGGATAAAATTAAACAAAAAAGAGCTTGCTTTTAACCTGGGTGATCTGGACAGATATCTGGATGAATATTCCCAGGAAGAAAATATGGAAAACCATCAAAAAAAAGATAATAGCTTTCAGGGACAGGATATAAAAATGTTTCAAAATGCTATCAATTTCCATGACCTTAAAATAAGAGAATGTATGATTCCTCGTACAGAAATAACTGCTATTGATGAGTCTGGCTCAATTCCCGACCTCAGAAAAACATTTATAGACAGTGGTTTCTCAAAAGTTCTTGTTTACAAAGAATCTATTGATAATATATCCGGTTATGTTCACTCATCTGATATGTTTAAAAACCCCGACAACATAGAGGAAATAAAAAGAC
>CAZMDE010000178.1:0-1306 GCA_964564355.1 uncultured Bacteroidales bacterium
AATATCACTTATATCTCTTTTAGGATTCAATTGTATCATTACAAGCTTTGATTCCAGATCACCTGTAAAATAATGAGGATTATAAATATCAAAATAATCTTCTCCTATTTGCATGTTTAATTCAACAGCATCATTACAATAGCCGACCTTAAGAAATTCTTCATAATCAGCTTTCACAGTATTTTTAAAATTACTTTGCATCTAACATTATTGTTTTCAACATTATTTCCTGCAAATCCATTATTATGTCCGAACTATTTTTAATAAAATCATCAGTTAGCATTTCATTATAATCTTTTAATGGAATTTTAAAATATGGCCTGTAATAATGATGGTTATTTTTATGGATATAGAACAAATTTGCAGCATTCGGAGGAGTCCACCAGCCCAAATTATTGATTTTTTTCCGGTGCTTTTGTTCATAATCTTTCAATGTATCAATAATGTATTTCTTTATTTCAGACTTTCCTATAGCTTTAAGGTCTTCATCTATATTGCCACTTTGGTTTTTTATTATAGGATAGTCAGAACCAATATATACAAAGTAAGAATTATTTCTATTTCTTGGTTGTATTTCAACATAGTATTCCCAGTCAATTGCAGTAAATTTAATAATCAAATTACTTATCGCTCTTTTTCCTTGTTGTTCAACTCTGTCAAATGGCTTATGCAATAGTTTTTGCAGGACAGGGAATAATTTATTTTTTATTTCTTTAAGATAATCGCTGGTTTTTTCTTTTACCACTTTGGGCTTATCAAATGCCTGTAAATTTGTTACAGATGATGCTTCGAGGATACTTTCAACTGTATCTCCCAAATCCAATCCTTCCGGTACTAATTCCTTTAACTTATTCAATAATTGCGAAATCTGAAAAACCCTGTTGCTTGAATAAATTTCTTTCTGACAGATTCTGAATAAAATTTTTTCCCAATCCTCATCAAATTCTGTTGTTGAATTAAGACTATTCTTTTCAGCTTCTTTTAGAGGTTCTAATTTAAGCCTCTGAGCCATCTGATCGTCCCATTCCTTGAAATTTGGTTCCTGTGTAAGAATATTATAAATATAAGGGTAAGCAATCTGCATACAAACCATCCCGAAATTGATAATCTTCTCATAATGTTGCTGCTGCTTTTCTGAATTACCTTGATTTCTGTAAATTATCTGAATTAAAGAAAGCGTATTTATCAGTCTTTTTAATGAACGTGGATTTGTACCCACGGATAAATTTGTCAGTTCGGTCAGATTTAATGATAATTCCGTGTCATTTTTTTCTATGTCAGTTAAATAGTTTATGTCTGTTAATGC
>CAZMDE010000178.1:1316-4964 GCA_964564355.1 uncultured Bacteroidales bacterium
ATTAATAAAAGCATTATTTTATCAAAAAATGATCTGAATTCTCTTTCGTTTGTAACAGTTAATTCTCCAAATTTAGGCTTAAGCCCTTTTATCACTACATCATAATCTATTGCCAGAATAAAAATGCAATCCTGCAGATCAAAAATATTTTTTAGCAGTTCCAAAATTTGAACAGCAACAGGCGGGTCAATTCTATCAAGGTCATCTATAAAAAACACAAACCCTTTTTTACTTATTTTTTTCTCCTTTGTTTTATCTAATATCCATTTTATTGTTTCTGAAATCTCCTTTTTTAATTCTGAAATATCAGCACCAGTTGAGTTGCCACCTTCAAACAGATCATCAAGATAATCAGTGTTACCCCCAACTTTATCAACTACCTGTTTGGCAACAAATTTGCCGCCCTGTTTGCCAAGATTAATCAGGATCTTTTTAAATCTGTCTTTTCTGTCTTTCCATACATCTTCTTCCTTTTGATACTCGGATATCTGCTGAATTATTCCTTCCAGAATCTTAATAATAGCTTCTCCAGGCTGTCTTAATAGTGAAAATTGCCAAGTATTTATCCAGATTTTGTAAAATTGAGACGAATCACTATCGCATAATTCATATTGCAAAGTATTCATTAAAGAAGTTTTCCCGCTTCCCCATTCTCCCTGTAAAGCTATTGTAAGAGGAGTTTGAGCATCATTAATAAACTCTACGAGTGCATCCTGATACTTCTTAATTTCAAATAAATCATCCTCACCATGTTTTCGTGGTTGGTCAATTACATTTGTTTTGTTTTTATTTATCATATTATAAATTTTTATAAGGGTTATATAAAAAAACAGCGTGGCACATTGCCTACCGTTGTTAAGGTTCTACTAAAACCTGTATCACAAGTAAAACAACTACCACGCCTTGACGTGGCGTCTTGTTTACTATCCTGTTATACTGTTTAAAATTAGTAGATTTTAACAACAGAATTCCGCTAAACGCTATTTTCTATTTTATCATTTTCTATGTCATAATTTTTTCTTTTATTGTCTGTAAAATTAATAAATATTTCTATTTGCCAAATTATTATAACAAAAAAAATATTTTATCTCTCGTGAATATCTTTTTCAAGAATTTATGCAAATATATTATAACCCATAACCAAAACATGTCGTTATAAAAAATATTTTCACTTTTTTGTAAAAGTAACCGCAAAAATGACTATATTCGCAACATAATATATTATAGCTTTTTTGTTTTTTCTTACTGTTTTGGTACACTTTTTGATGTTTAATAATTGAGTTTTTTTTTATTTGGTTTTTATTAATTGTTAATTGTAAATTGCTAATTGTAAATTGAGATATGGCTAAAGCAAGTCCGGGCATGGCAGGAAAATTAAGCGGTTCTATCGGTGGCACTCAGTTCCGTCAAACACGCTATGGCACTGTTGTTTGCAACACTACGATACCTGTAAACAGGTGGTCGCCTTCTAAGCAAACTTCTAATATTAGATTTGGCAATGCGTCCCGGCTCTGGGCTAAGGTCAAACACTCCGATGTTGCTGATTGGAATAAGCTTGCCGACTCATTTGTCAAAATTGATAAGCTCGGTAATGAGTATTCTATGCGTGGTATTGACCTGTTCAAGCAGGTTAACCGCGAATTGGTGGAGATTAATGAGCCTATCATTTTCAAAACTCCAAAAAAAGTTTTTCCAAAGACTATAATAACTCCTAAGTTTGAAATTTTAGGTGACAAAAAGCTTGACGATATTCGACTTTTCTTCAAACACCCTATCCATAAGGACACTAAATATGTAATTTTTGCTACTCCCATGCTTAAACCCGGCATTAACTCTCCTAAACCATCATGGTACCGTAAATTCGCTGTTATTGACTCTACCTTCATTTCCGGCTATTCATTGCTCAACGAATATCTCGAAGTATTTAAACATACTGTTTCTAATTCTCAGAGGATAGGCTTCAAAATAAAGCCCGTATCAATATTATCAGGCTTTAAACTCCCATACATACCTGTTTTCTGTTGTCCTGATTGATTGAAGGTACATTGAAGTACCATTGATATTCCATTGATAATCCATTGATGAACCTCCCTTCCATTACTGGTGTTATCCCCTACCATTATAGGAGTTAACATAGTACCACACCCTATCTTTTTCAGTCCTAACCCTGCTCTCCCTAATATTCAAATATCTTCACCAATAAACCAGTGAACCTATATTCTACGAACTACGAACAACAAACTAATAACAATTAACCAATGAACCAATAAACCCTCTTCGCTCTTTGCACTTCGCTCTTCGCTTTTTTGTATTACTTTCGCCCCTTAAAACAGATTTAGCCCAATTTCACTATTCATAGAATTATGAGGTTTATCGACGAATACAGGGATAAGAAATTAGTGCTTCAGCTTGCTGATTCCATTAGAAAGACATCTAAAAAGAAGATTGCTCTTATGGAAGTTTGCGGAGGGCATACTATGTCTATACACAAATTCGGCATACCTGCATTACTGCCTGAAAACATTAAACTGCTTTCAGGACCCGGTTGTCCTGTTTGCGTTACAAGTAAAAAGTTCATTGACCAGTCTATAGCATACTCAAAGATAAATGATGTTATTATAACAACTTACGGTGATTTGATTAGAGTTCCGGGTTCTTACTCAAGCCTTGACAATGAGAAAGCTTCAGGAGCAGATATACGCATAGTTTATTCAATTCTGGATGCAATTAATATTGCTAAGGAAAACAGGAATAAGAAAATAATATTCCTCGGCATTGGCTTTGAAACTACTTCTCCTGCAAGCGCTGTTGCAATTCTCAATGCTGAGCAGGAAAAGCTTAACAATTTCTTTTTATACAGCTCACATAAGATTATGCCTCCTGCAATGGCGGCTTTAATTGACGAAGGTGTTAAAATTAACGGATATATTTGTCCGGGTCACGTAACCACAATAACAGGAACTGACATGTACAAACCTATAGTTGAAAAGTATGGACTGGGGTGCGTAGTATGTGGCTTTGAACCTGTGGATATTCTTCAGACTGTCTTAATGCTTGTCAGGCAAATAGAGAATAATGAACCAAAAGTGGAAATTGAATACAACAGAGTTGTAAAACCTCAGGGGAATATTAAAGCTAAAGAAATTCTTAACTCTGTTTTTGAAATTACTGATGACTGGTGGCGGGGATTTGGAATAATTAAAAACAGCGGATTAAAGCTAAGAGAAAGGTTTATCAAATTTGATGCTGAACATGTATTTGATATCAAAGTGCCGGAACCTGAGGAACCCAAAGGTTGTATATGTGGCAGCATTCTGAAAGGACTGAATTTACCAACAGATTGCAGGCTATTTGCAAAGGTATGCAATCCGGAGAATCCTATTGGAGCTTGTATGGTATCTAATGAAGGCTCCTGTCATGCTTATTATAAATATGAAATTTAATATGGATAAGATACTTTTAAGCCATGGGAGTGGAGGAAAGTTATCACACAGGCTGATAAACGAATTATTTCTTAAGTATTTTGATAATTCTGTGCTTAATGCAGCAACAGATTCCGCCATTCTTGATATAGACAGCAGGAACATTGCTTTTACAACTGATTCCTATGTTGTAGACCCCATATTCTTTCCGGGTGGCAATATCGGT
>CAZMDE010000178.1:4974-5758 GCA_964564355.1 uncultured Bacteroidales bacterium
TCGGTAAACTGGCTGTTTGCGGCACTGTAAATGACTTATCTGTCTCCGGTGCAAAACCACTTTATTTAAGCTCATCATTTATTATTGAAGAAGGCTTTTCTCTTAAAGACCTTGAAACTATTGTAAAATCGATGGCAGATGAAGCAAAAGCAGCAGGAGTTTTAATCGTTACAGGCGATACAAAGGTTGTTGATAAGGGTAAATGCGATAAGATTTTTATAAATACATCAGGTATAGGTTTACTTAAAGAGAATCATAAAAATATAAGTTTTGGAACCAATATCAAGGCTGGAGACAAAATAATCGTAAATGGGTTTATCGGAGACCATGGCATGGCAATACTCAGTGCACGGAATGCCCTGAAGGTAAAAGCTGAAGTTAATTCTGACTGCGCTTCATTGAATAATATCATTCAAAAAGTTTTAGGTGCTTCGGACAATGTTAAATTCATGAGAGATGCAACGCGGGGTGGAATTGCAACTGTTTTGTGTGAACTTGTAGAAAGCAAAAGATTCGGTATAGATATTAATGAAGCCGAAATTCCTATTCGTGAAAACATCAGAGGTATATGTGAATTGCTTGGTTTTGACCCTCTGTTTATTGCTAATGAAGGTAAGTTTATTATGGTTGTTGCTGAGGAAGATGCTGAGAATGTTCTTGCTGTTCTGAGAAAAGATAAGCTTGGAAAGGAAAGCGCAATCATTGGTGAAATAGCTGATGCACATCATGGTAAAGTAGTTTTAAATACTGAAATTGGCGGAAGAAGAATTGTTGATATGATAGT
>CAZMDE010000179.1:0-988 GCA_964564355.1 uncultured Bacteroidales bacterium
CCTTTTGCTCCAGCAAAGTAACATCATAACCCATAGAAGCAAGATATGCAGAAGCTTCCATGCCTGCTATGCCACCGCCTATTACTACTACTTTTTTACTCATATTTTAAAGAGTTTCGAGTTTTAAGTTTATAGTTTATTCGCTATCTTCATTTTATTTTAATGTGCTCATGAATCGCTTTGCTTATTTCTGGTTTAATATTCCGGGCATTGCAGGCTTTCCGAGCTCTTCTCCGTTCAGCCCTTTATATTTATCATTAGCATCATATTCTATGCCAATTTTATCGAGCAGGGGCTCAACAGACACCTGATGCAACTGCAAACCCATATCCCAGGGGTTATAGCCCATCACAAGTCCTGCAAGCTCCTCAAACGTCAGCACAGGTATACCATATCCATTTTGCCCGTAAGTCTTGCCTTCCATCTCGCTAATTGCATACTGCCATCTGTCTAAAAACATAGGACAGCCGGGACAATTAGTAAGTATTACATCAGGCTTGAACGGTTCCATAGAATCGAATTTCTTCTTGGAACAGGCAACAGAATAACCACGGTTAGCTCTGACAAGATATTGTCTGAAACCAAAGCCGCAGCAATGTCTTCTTTCAGGATAGTCAATCACCTCTCCGCCCCACTCTTCAATCATTCCGACAAGCACATAAGGATATTCAGCCCCTCCCACTCCTTTTGAAGGAAACATCTTTGAGTAATGACATCCGATATGTTCAACAACTCTTAAAGGCTGCCCTGTTTCCTTATTTATAAGCTTATACTTGCCTTTTTCTCCAATCTCATTCCTGAATTTATAAATAATATCGCTTGCATGCGCAATGTTCTTTGGTTTATTAAACTCCCTTTTAGTAGCTTTCCATAAATAATCTCTTATCTTCTTCTCAATCTCAGGAAAATGCTCCCAGATATCAAGCACTTCTGTGTACAAGCCAAATGAAGTGATGCAGGACGGAACAAAATTTTCATAGCCTGCCTC
>CAZMDE010000179.1:998-5742 GCA_964564355.1 uncultured Bacteroidales bacterium
CTTGCAACGACTGTCATAGCTGTATCAAGAGGGACAATATCTCCATGATAACCTATCCCTGTACATGTTGTATGGCAAGCATTCTCATATACATCCTTTCCCAGCTCTTCTCTAAGTATCCTCAGAAAAGTCGGCTCAGAGCCTGGAAAGAATGTCTGTCTGACACAACTACGCACATAGAAATATTTGTCATCAGCAATATCCTTCTGATAATCCTTCCAAATTAATCTTTTGCCTTCAATATTCATTGGTTCATTAGTTCATTGGTTCACTATCTGGTATTATTGTGTTTTCCGTTGTTTGTAGTGTATATATATTTAAAATAATCATTGTCAAGACTATCATTAAATTCCAAACCCATTTCCTTAGCTTTTTCTTTTGAAAACTTCTCAATATTCTCAAATCTTTCCTTCCCCCCTGAAACTTCAAAAATATTTCTAATCTCATCCAGCGCTTCTTCAGGGATCTTACGCAGAACACCTGTTCCTTCACCATTATAGTTTGCCCCTACCCTTTTCATTATTTCTTTAATGTTCCTTTGCTCCCAATCCCAGACAGGTCCCTGTTCAGGATGATTTTCAAAACTAATCTCAGCTAAATAAAGGCAATAACCATACTTCAAAGTCCATTCACCAACAGTTCTTTTAACTGCAAGCTGCTGTCTTCCTTTCTCTGATTCGGTGAAATAACCAAGCTCCTGAGACAAGGCTCTTAAAGCCATAATAATCAATCCCGGAGCGTTTCCACGAGGGCATCTTGTCTTGCAGGACATGCACTCACCACAGTACCAAATAGTCTCGCTTTTCAACAAATCCTCAATTTTCTTATCATCTTTTGTCTGAACAATATCAACAATTACGCGAGGGTGATAATCATAAAACTCAGCAGCCGGACAAATAGCAGTACAGGTACCGCAATTAAGACAGGCTTTTAATCCTTCAATGAATCTGACATCTTCAGCTAATTTATCAAATAATTCACTCATCCTTTTGTTTCATTTATCAGATATTAAGATACTTGCATATTATTAGTCTACTGAATTAGTGTACAAAAGTATATTATTTTCCAATAGTACAAAATATTTAGATAAAATGATAAATATAATGCAATACTTAAAAGTGCAAACTATGCTTTATAGAAACAAAAAACCCCTCTTTTGAAGGGGCTATTGTTTTTATGTAATATAATTTTAGTTATTTAATTTTATTCAGTCTTTTCGGTTTCACCTACAGGAGAATCATTAGCAGGCTCATCAGTTTCAGATTTCGGGAACAATTCAGTTTCTACTTTGGGTTGTTCGGGTTGTACTTCTGCCTGAACTTCTTCTGTAGTTTCAGCTAAAGGTTCTTCTAATTTCTGTTCAGCAACAGGTTCTGTTTCAGAAATTACTTCATTAACGGTTTCCTGAACAGGTTCGTCTGAAGCAATTTCATCAAGAGGTTTTTCACCTTCATTTTCCAAAACTTCATCCTCAGACGTTTCCTTTGGAGCGCCTTTCATCTTTTTGGCTTTTGCTCTTGCAACATTCCTTTCGTCTTCTTCCATTTCAATTTTTAAATCACCAAGAACACCTAAGTCAGCTAAGGTAGTTTTTTCCATATTATCTTTTACCTTCTTAATAGATTTCTTGGTTGACTTTTCTTCACTTCTGACAGTTTCTTCCTCAGCAGCCTTCTTAGAAGCTTGCTCATCAAGAAAAATCTTTGAATGTGAAAGAATTATTTTCTTATTTTCTTTAGAAAATTCAATTACTTTAAAGTCAATGGTTTCATCAACTTTAGCCATAGTCTTATCTTCTTTCTGAAGATGGCGTGAAGGAACAAAACCTTCAACTCCGTAAGGTAATGAAACAATTGCACCCTTGTCATGTATCTGAACAATAGTTCCCTGGTGAACAGAATCAGAAACAAAAATTGTTTCAAAAACATCCCATGGATTTTCTTCCATTTGTTTATGACCTAAGCTAAGACGTCTGTTTTCAGTATCTATATCAAGTACAATTACATCTATCTCATCATTAATTTTTGTAAATTCAGCAGGGTGTTTTATTTTCTTTGACCAGGACAAATCAGAAATATGAATTAACCCGTCAACACCTTCTTCAAGTTCAACAAAAATACCGTAGTTAGTGAAATTACGGACTTTAGCTTTATGCTTTGAGCCTTTAGGATATCTCTCAAGAATTTTTGTCCATGGGTCAGGGATAAGCTGCTTAATACCTAACGACATCTTTCTTTCTTCCCTGTCAAGAGTTAAAATGACAGCATCAATTTCATTTCCAACTTTTAAGAAATCCTGGGCGCTTCTAAGATGCTGCGACCATGACATTTCAGAAACGTGAATAAGTCCTTCAACACCAGGTATTACTTCAATAAATGCACCATAATCAGCTATAACGACAACCTTGCCCTTAACCTTATCACCAACCTTCAGACCCTGGTCTAAAGAATCCCATGGATGAGGTGTAAGCTGTTTAAGACCTAAAGCAATACGTTTCATGTTTTCATCAAAATCGAGAATAACTATGTTTAGCTTCTGGTCTAATTTAACAACTTCATCTGGGTGATTAATTCTTCCCCAGGATAAGTCAGTTATATGTATCAATCCATCAATACCACCAAGGTCAATAAATACTCCGTAAGAAGTGATATTCTTAACAGTACCTTCAAGTATTTGTCCTTTTTCAAGCTTAGAAATAATTTCCGCTTTTTGCAGCTCAAGCTCAGCTTCAATCAATGCTTTATGAGAAACAACAACATTCTTGAATTCGTGGTTTATCTTGACAACCTTTAATTCCATTGTTTTTCCAACATAAACATCATAATCGCGGATAGGCTTAACGTCAATCTGAGAACCCGGAAGGAAAGCTTCAATACCAAAAATATCGACAATCAAACCACCCTTGGTACGGCATTTAACAAGCCCGTTAATAACAACATTTCCTTCAAGGGAAGCATTAATAGTTTCCCATGATTTTAATGTTTTAGCTTTTTTATGAGATAGTATAAGCTGGCCGCTGATATCTTCCTGGCTTTCAACATAAACATCAATCTTACCACCAATAGTAATGTCAGATTGACCTCGAAACTCAGACATCGGTATAACTCCGTCTGATTTATAACCTATGTTAACAATAACTTCTCTGGCAGTCTTAGCAACAATAGTTCCTTCAACAACTTCATTTTCCACTATAGTGCTGAGAGTTTTTTCATAAATATCTTCATATTTTTTTCTTTCGTCATCAGAATAAATTACCTGTTCCTTTAATACAGAATTCCAGTCAAAATTTTCATGATCAAATTCTGGGTAAGCACTTTTACTTTTACTTTTAGCTTTAAAATCTGCGACAATATCTGTATCTTCTGTGTCATTGCCTTGCGTTGAATCTTCATTCGTCATTGAATACTGATTCATTTCCTGATGTTCATTTTTCTCAAAGTCAGGGGTTTTAGTTTCTTCATCTATCATAATAAAAACTTAAAATTTTATGGTTGTAAGCATATAAAAGACTTAACAACCTGGTTAATACTCTAAAAAATTATCCTAAAAAAATAGGGGGTGCAAAAATACAATTTTTTTTCTAATTATAACAAAAACAATTTTTTATATAGTATATAATCTGATCTTTTATTTTATAAACATTAAATCTAAAATCTTAAATTATAAAAGTATTATTTCTACTTTTGCATCTTATTAATTTTCTAAAACGAGCAATTTGATACCAATAGATTATAAAATTATAAAAGATTTATTATCTTCACCAAAGGAAATAGCTATTATTATTCATCATAATCCTGATGGAGATGCAATAGGGTCGTCGCTTGCACTATATCTCACACTATTAAAGCAAAAACATAAAGTAAAGTTGATATCACCGAATGACTTTCCTGCTTTTTATAAATGGATGCCGGCAAGTGATGAAATAATTAATGCTTACATCACCCATCCGCATGCAAAATCATGTATTGAAAAGGCTGAGATAATATTTTGCCTCGATTTCAACTCTATTGAGAGGACAAATAACCTGATGAAAGTATTTAACAAATCAAAGGCAGTAAGCATATTAATTGACCACCACCCTAATCCGGAGCCATTTTGCACTTACGCTTTGACTGATATTAAAACATCCTCAGCATCAGAATTGGTATATGACTTTATTTTAGCTGCAGGCATGAAAAAATATATTGACAAAAATATATCTGAATGTATTTATGCAGGGATTATGACTGATACCGGCTCTTTTTCATATTCATGCAATTCACCAAAAACTTATGAAGTTACGGCAGAATTAATGAGACATGGAATTGATGCACAAAATATCCATAACCTTATATATGACACTAATTCCGAAAACAGGATGAGATTGTTAGGATATAGTCTTTATTCAGCTATGAAAGTATTCCCCGAATATGGAGCTGCATATATCTCCTTATCAAGAGAAGATTTAAAAAAATTCAACTTTAAGATAGGCGATACTGAAGGTTTTGTAAATTATCCTATATCCATGAAAAACATTTGTCTGTCAGTATTATTCATGGAAATGGAAGACCAGATAAAAATTTCATTCCGCTCAAAAGGCAATTTTAATGTAAATGAATTTTCCAGAAAGCACTTTGAGGGCGGTGGTCATAAAAATGCAGCAGGCGGCAGAAGTAAACTTTCATTAAAAGAAACTTTAGATAAATTTGAAGAGATATTACCAAAATACAAAGATGATTTGATAATTTGATGATTAATAATTACT
>CAZMDE010000180.1:0-5742 GCA_964564355.1 uncultured Bacteroidales bacterium
TTTGTATTAACAACCCTAAATGATGCCTGAATTTAAACTCTGTGTAACTCTGTGCCGGCTCCAAGCAACTCAGTGTAATAAATTGTTACACAGAGATACACTAAGAAATCACAGAGAACCACAGAGAAAAAATTCTACATCGTCCTGAAAAATGTTTATAATCCTAAAGCTATTCTCGAACAATCTTCGGACAATCTTCGAACAAATAAGCGAAGCGATTCATGAGCACCTTTAAATAAAATTAGTAATGCGAATAATCTTAAAACAATCTAATATTAATACAATGAAAATGAATAATTTACAATATGCCAATTAATTGCATAAGATATTTTGTAACTATAAACTTATTTCAGGATTAAAGAAAATAGCACAGGTATGGCATAGGTATGGCATAGGTATGGTATAGGTAGCTTTGAGCACTAATATTAATCTGAAAATCAATTAATTATATATATACTTAATAATCAGTGGCTTAATTATTTGAAGTTTAATCTGTACCAGGCATCATTCTGGTATCATTCTGGTATCATATAGGTATCATCTCTAAAAAATAATTTTCACATAAATATCAGAGGGTGTCAAATAAATTTTTTGTATTTTTAATATGTTTAGAAAAAATTATATAGGTTTGCCACAAAATTAACATTTACAGATGATGATAAAAGAATATAAATATACACTCGGACAGATTGAGAAAGGATACAATAACAGGACTTTATATGTAAACCTATCTGACAATACTATTAAGGAAAAGCCGGTCACACAGATGATGAAGGATAAATTTGTAGGTGGCAAAGGCTTTGGCTTGAAATTATTATGGGATGCAACAAAGCCCGACACCAAATGGAATGACCCTGAAAATGAAATTGTGATTTCTGGCGGACCTGTCTGCGGTATCACACAGTATTCGGGTGCAGGCAAATCCCTTGTTGTTGCTATTTCTCCATTAACTGACGTAGTTATTGACAGCAATGTAGGTGGCTTTTTTGGTCCTTTTATGAAGTTTTCAGGCTTTGATTCCCTCGAAATACAGGGAAAAGCTGACAAAGATGTAATGATTTTCATTGATGGTGTAAACGGAAAAGTCAGTATTGAAGATTTCCCTTTAAAGGATGTTGACAGTCATCTTATAGCTGAACACCTTACTGAAATGTATGCTAATGACAAAAAGGACAAGATGAATGTTGCTGTTGTTTCCTCAGGTTCTGCTGCAGAGCATACATTAATAGGACATCTCAACTTCAGCTTCTATGATATGAAGAAAGATAAAGTCCGTCTTAAACAAGCCGGCAGAGGCGGTCTTGGCACTGTTTTAAGTGATAAAAAGATAAGAGCAATAGTTGCTAAAATACCCGGAGTGAAAGGCAATCTTAACAATGTAGCAAATCTTGAAGCTATTATGGAAAGATGAAAGCGTTTCAATAAGGAAATGCGCGACCTTGACGAATCTCAGTGTGAAATGCGTACCAAAGGCACAGCCCACCTTGTTGAGGTAATGAATGATTACGACCTTCTGCCAACTAATAATTTCAAGTTCGGTTATCATCAGGATATTGATAAAATTCGCTCAAGCGTTTGGAAAGAAAAGTTTTACCAGGGTACACCTGACGGCTGCTGGATTGGCTGTAACATGTCCTGCTCTAAAGGAGTAAATGATTATGAACTGAGAACAGGTCCTTACAAAGGTGATAAGGTTATTGTTGACGGACCTGAATACGAAACTGTCGGCGGACTTGCTTCTAATTGCGGGATATTCAATGCTGATTATACAATTGAAGCTAATTTCTACTGCGATACTTATGGTATTGACACTATATCTTTCGGTACTATCACTGCTTTTGTAATGGAGTGTTATGAAAATGGAATCCTTAATGAAGAACGTACAGGCGGTTTGAAGCTTAACTTCGGTAATGCTGAAGCAGCTATGGAAATGCTTCACCAGATGGGCAAAGGAGAAGGCTTCGGACTTATTGCCGGACAGGGTGTAAAACGAATGAAACAGATATTTGCTGAGAAATATAATGCAGATAAAAACTTCATGCAGGACATTGGAATGGAAAATAAAGGTCTTGAGTACTCTCAGTATATCTCAAAGGAATCCCTCGCTCAGCAGGGTGGCTATGCAATGACAAACAAAGGCCCGCAGCATGATGAAGCATGGCTTATATTTATGGATATGGTAAATAATCATATTCCTACATTTGAGAAAAAGGCAGAGGCATTGCATTATTTCCCAGTATTCCGCACCTGGTTTGGACTTATGGGTTTCTGCAAACTGCCATGGAATGATGTTGAACCTGAAAATAATAAACAAA
The DNA here is from genome assembly GCA_964564355.1 of uncultured Bacteroidales bacterium. Taxonomy (GTDB): domain Bacteria; phylum Bacteroidota; class Bacteroidia; order Bacteroidales; family JAGODS01; genus CAZMDE01. The sequence continues at coordinate 2,316 of CAZMDE010000180.1, forward strand.
CGGATGAGCCTGCTAAAGTGCCCGAACATGTTGACAACTATGTTACAGTTTTCAATGCAGTTACAGGTTTGAATATTGACAAGAAAGAAATGCTCCTGCAGTCAGAAAGAGTTTATAATTACCAAAGAATATTCAACATACGCCGTGGCTATGGCACACGTAAATATGATGCACAACCATATCGCGCTGCAGGTCCTGTAACTATTGAAGAATACGAATCACGTGCTGAAAAGTATGATAAGCAACTTCTTGAAAAAGTAAATATTGACCCTACAGGCAAATCAAGTGAAGAGAAGGTTAAGATTATGAGAAATTACCGCGAAGGGCAATACGAAAAGCTTCTCGACGCTGTCTATAAACGCCGTGGATGGACTCCGAATGGCATACCTACCATAGAACACTTAAAGAACATAAAGATGGACTTGCCTGAATTAATAGAGGTAATAAAGGATAAGCAGTAAGATAAAATATTTTATCAGGACACTACAGTTTTTAAACTATCGTTTAAGTTTAATAATTATTTTTCTAATCCTTTTAACCTTTGTGAAATATTATTTAAAATCTTTCAATTCGGTTTCAAGGTCGTGAATAGGTTTTAATGAAACCTCCGTTCCGCTTTCACCATTAGCAAAATAATCAAAGGGATTATCAAGGTCTTTAATTAGTAAAAACATATATGATATCAGGAAAGTAACAAGTAATGTTAGAAAGAGGGATGCGTAAAATGGTTCAATCTTAATTATTATCAGACCGAGAGCAGTTAAGAAACCCATTGCTTCAACAATTGCATAAGCAGAACCTACAAATTCTGTATCTCTTATTGTATCAATTCTTAATATCATCTTTCTAATGCTGTTTTGCTCATTCTTCAATTTAATAATATAATTAGCCTGTACACCTTCCTTATCAAATTCAATAAAAAAATCATTCATCATGCTGATTTTTTCCAATATTAATTTTGTTTTTCCTTTTTCGTAAAACCAATCCATTAAAGAATTAATAAATGATTTTTGAAACTCAATAAATCTAAGTGCTGTATCAGAGTTTTTGCCTTTATATATAGTGTAAGTATCATCAAATAATGTTTTTATTGATGCTGAAAGCTCGCTTGGAATTTTTTCGCTTTCCTTATAATCGGAAAGCACCCCACTAATAAGAAACCCTATCAGGAATATGGTGCCGGCTACCAGGCTTGTGAAAAGAGTATTTAACTCCATAAACTCAAATCCATATTTATGAGAAAGAAACTTTAATATTGCTACTAAAATCACCAAAGGCATTAACTTGAATGCTATCGACCATTTGCCACAAATCTTTTTAGTTGATTTTGTGATTGTTTCCTGTGGTTTCATGAATTAAAAATTACTATTTGTTGATTTTAAAATTTAAATTTTTTTTAATTTTATAATAGTCTTAGTATTTCTTCTGTCGTAAATCAGCATACTGGCGAATTAAATCATCAATTTCTTAAGATTAGGAAAATCCATTAATTCTACAATCTGCCAGTGGTTTCCTTCCTTCCTCTTCCTGATACGGAATATAAATTTTTCATCTTTTTTCGGGAGATATTTCGGAGCAATTAACATTATACTTTTAGCAGTTTTTTTCTTAGGAGAAATTGTCCGTTTTTGTCAGCAAGTAAGATGAGATACATACCACCAGCCAGAGCTGCAATGTCTATGTATTTTAAATTCTGTTTTTGAATTATAATTTTCCCTGTCAGGTCTGTAAGGGTAATATTAAAATTATCTGAAAAGTAAACTTTATCGCTTGCAGGATTAGGATAAATCTTTATTACGGAGAGAGGTTCATTTGTAAATATTCCTAATGGATTGATAATGTTAAAAGTTGATGAACATGATAGTCCATTGTATGTTGCTTTAAAAATATATGTTCCGGTTATAGTGGGTAGCTTTATAGACTTGCCCCAATAACTTTCTTTATAATATTTTGAAATATTTTGACTCATTTCTACAAAAAGGGTACCATCGGGGTTGAGTACCTTAAAGTTGACTGCAGAGCCGGCTGTTGCGTCCCTCAAAAAAACATAAAACTTTGCATATCCTTCTGTTAATCCTGCACCTTGGAATGGAATTGTATAAGATGTGCTTTCATATGGAATGTCTGTTATGGGGCATGCAGCAAAAGCTATATCAGTTGTATGAACAGATGCTTTTACAATTGCTGGCACCTCATAAGGTTGTTGGTTTGCCCACCATGATTTAGCATTTAAAATGTTACAAGTTCCGGAAAATGGATCAATGTAAGTTGCGTTAGTACTTCCGCTCCAAACTTCAAAATGAAGATGAACTCCTGATGAGTTTCCTGAACTGCCCGTTATCCCAAGGTATTCTCCGGTAACAACGGTTTGCCCTATCGTTTTTGTTGTAACAGAATTCTTTTTCATGTGCCAGTACAATGCACACGACCCGTCATTATGCTGAATTACAACAAAATTAGCTGTTGAATTAGTTGAGTAACAATTTCTGTCAAACCCTCCGTCGTATATAGAAATAATTGTCCCCGGAGCTGCTGCAATTACTTCAACCTGATTACTATCCATCTTGTAAAAATTAAAAGGCCATGGCACAAAATCTGTTCCTTTGTGACCATCATAAGTTGTTGTTCCGCAATTATAATCTTTTATTTTACCTTTAGCCGGATCATGGTCAACCTGTGCAGAAATGCAATAATAATCGCAGTCTTTAAGCTTATCTGCTGCTCGAAGTGGCCATTCAAAAACTACGACAGATTTGCTTTTCTTAACTTTATCTAATCCTAACAGCTTTATGTTTTCGGCACATTGCTTTTCTATCAGCTCATATTGCTGAGTTGATATGCAAGAATGAGCAGCATCATTTTTCCCGATTAAATATTCGCCACCATCTTCATTTGACTCTAATGGAAAAGTCTGTGGATATGATGATAATGAAAAAGCAAACAAAAGAATCATGAGCAATGCTGAGATATAAAGAAATTTCATGATTTCAGAAATTTAATGACATTGATAATCTTAAGACGTTTTATTTTTAAAAAAATTGTTTATTGGGATTAGATAAATGCCAATAGCTCATCAGAATACTTTGGAATTAAATCATCAATTTCTTAAGATTTGGAAAATCAATTAACTCCACTATCTGCCAGTGATCACCTGCCTGTCTCATTCTGATACGGAATAAAAATTTTTTCCCATTGCTGTTAGACCTACAATTAAGTCCAACAACAGAAGTATTTCCTGTTATGTTGACATATTCTAAATCAATTATTCTGATAGATTTAATTAGTTCCCAGGTATCTCCAGAATTGTCATCTGTTTTAGAAACATTATCGATATTGTCAGATAAGTGCTCTAAATTTCCTTTCTCTATTGACCTCTTCAAAATCTTCTTTATTAAAGGCTACAGTAGCTCCCTGATAATTTTTCCTC
>CAZMDE010000181.1:0-5669 GCA_964564355.1 uncultured Bacteroidales bacterium
ATTAACGGACTTTTTAACCTTTTATTAAAAAATATTTTTAATTTTGCATCCGAAATTTACATACGTAATGTTAGATTATATCGTAAATCTAAAATCGTAAATTGTAAATTGTATTGTCCGATAGTGTAATTGGCAACACAACTGACTCTGAATCAGTAGAGTCCAGGTTCGACCCCTGGTCGGACAACTTCTTAAAAGTCTTATGTATTACTACATAGGACTTTTTTTATTTTACATATATAAAAAATTCTCTTGACAATTTGAAAAAAAACATTATATTTGCATTGATTATAAAACAACTATGTTTCACTAATTCCCAAAGCTATGAAAACTGCTTTTATTCTTATTGCTTTTTTGTTTTTTTCATTCTTTACCTTTTCTCAAAAGTTTCCTAATACAGATTCTATCTTTGTTATTGTAACAAATGATTCAATTACAATTATGGACACTAATGCAACCAGAACTTGTGGCTCACGATTTGTTTTGAATGCATTTAGAAATGGAAATGATATAACAGTTCTTGAAACAGATACTGCATTAAATCATCAGCGTTGCATGTGCCATTTTGATATGTATATTACTATTGGTATGCTTCCTGTAGGAACATATAACGTTTATATTAAACAAAATGTAGTCGATTGGCATAGCGATACTACTGATGTTGGAACAACTTCTTTTGTAATAGAAGAGAAAAAATCTTCTTCTGATTCTTTAAATATTATATCTACGTATGCAAGCCGATGCGGTGGAACTGATTATACTTCAGTTATGAATCTTAATAATAAAGATATAAAATTATCAGTTTATCCAAATCCATTTAACAACAACTCAACCATATCTTTTCAACTCAAAAAAACATCCGCTGTTTCATTGAAATTATTTGATATTTCCGAAAAAGAAGTTGAGTGCATTATCAATAAAAATCTGGAAAAGGGAAATCATGAAATCAATTACAGTTCTAATCTTTTAAAACCGGGAATTTATTTCCTGCATCTTAATACACCAGATAAATCTGAATGTATCAAACTTTCTGTCATACTGAAATCTAAACCCTGACAGTATCTTATTTACGACCTTCTTACGACCTACTTGGCTCCTACCTGCATCTTATTCAGGCTAAATCCTATACTGTTTCTAAATGGAGTTAGGTGTACTTCTATGAAATTTTAAGCTTTCAATTTCCTGATAATATTTTCCGCAGCTTGTTTAAAGGCATTTGATTCTATGGTGTTATCTGTAAGAGCAACTGGTTTGCCAATGTCACCTGATTCGCGGATATTTTCGACTATAGGTATTTGTCCTAAGAGGTCAATTTTATATTCTTCTGCAAGCTTTTTGCAGCCGTCTTTTCCGAATATATAATATTTCTTATCCGGCATTTCAGGAGGAGTGAAGTATGACATATTTTCAATTACGCCTAAAACAGGAATGGAAATCTTATCCTGATTGAACATGCTGATTGCTTTTCTTGCATCTATTAATGCTACTTCCTGAGGAGTGCTGACAATAACAGCTCCGTCAACAACAATATTTTGCAGAAGTGTCAGATGAATATCTCCTGTTCCCGGAGGCATATCAACAACAACATAGTCTATATCTTCCCAAACAGAATCCCTGAACAGCTGTAGCAAAGCATTTGAAACCATAGGTCCGCGCCAAATAAGCGCCTGGCTGCTGCTAAAGAAAAAGCCTATTGACAACAGCTTTATACCATACTTTTCAACAGGAACCAAAATTGTCTTTCCATCTTCTTCTTTTACATCAGGTTTATAATCTGCAACATTAAACATTAAGGGTATTGATGGTCCGTAAATGTCTGCATCAATAATTCCAACCTTTGCGCCTGTTTTGCTAAGAGCTATAGCAAGATTGGCAGCAACTGTTGACTTTCCAACTCCGCCTTTACCGGATGCAACTGCTATTATCTTTTTAACTCCTTCTATCTTTTGTTTTTTAATTATCACTTATTTTAGATTTATATAGTACACTGATTTTTTAAAATGATTATGATCCTTTATGATTTAATTTTAAAATTAGTGTTTCTCAGCTTTTTCTCCGGGGAGCTTTTTCATTTTAAGTATTTCTGCTGCCTTCGGGTCTTTAAGTATTTCCCGATACCAGGATTCAGGATAGAGAGGCTGGTTAGGGAAAGCTGACATTGCAGGGTTATAGCCATTATTAAGAAAATGACCATCTTTCTCCTTCTTAATATTACCATCCATATATTTCACCAAAAGATATTCGCCAAGCCTGTTCCAGCGGTCAACTGTCATATTTCCCTGGTTTTTTGAATAACTTGTAAGATATTGCCTGGCAGCCTCAGGACTTGTTTTATATAATTCCTGGGCTTTTTTATCTACATTTGGTATATCAGCTTCAAATCCATCTTCAAGTGCTTTCTGTTCTTTTATTACATCCTTTATCATATCATTATACCTTAGGTAAGCAAAATTTGCCACATAGCTGAAAGACCAGAAGGCTGCATCTCTTGAATAGGTTAACATGTTGCCATTACCTTCTGCATAAGCTTCTGGAACTGCTGTTATGCCGCAATACATAGGAACATAAACTGTGCTGTATGTATCATCAACGCCAAACCAGTTAATGCCACCTATTGGATTTGGCAGCCAGCCTCTTGATTGAGTGACAAAAGAAAAGCCTGTCTGCTGAGTTGAAACAGCTCTTTCATTAAGATAATCAACACCATCAACTTTCCAGGCCATTGGACGCCATCTGTAAGGCAGCTTAAAAGGACCAGCTCCAAGATCTTTTGTCATATCAAATGCTGTACCTTCATAATGGTCGCGCATCATACGCTTTACATCATTTACTGAAATCTTATGGTCAGGCTTAATATATAAAGGAAGCCTGTTTGATACATCACCCATAATATAACTTTCATATTTGCTCATTGATTCACAAACTCTCAAAAAACCACACCAAACCCTTGCATCACAGGCACGAATAGCACCGTAAGTTAATGGAGCATATGCATCAGCAAAGCTGAAAGCTTCATCTTTTCCGTTAAAATATCCTTTGGATTTAGCATAAGAAATAACATCTTTAGAATATATGCAATTTGCAGGGTCATTTAGAGGAAAAGTAGTAATCCTTGCCTGGTTTGCATGACCTGAAATATAACCATCTGGTATCCTTATAGCTACCCATAAAGCACCTTTATTATATGGAAGCGATTTACCTTTATATTTTTCTTTTTCCTTTGCAGTCAATACTACCGATCCCTTACCAATCATTTCAAGTATCCAAACTTCATTAGCATCTGAAATTGAGAATGACTCTCCGCTGCTGTAATATCCATATTCTTCAGTAAGTTCACCGAAAATTTTAATTGCCTCTCTTGCAGTTTTTGCTCTCTGGAGTGTAATATAAATCAGTGAACCGTAATCAATAATAGCATTTGTATCTGATAATTCTTTTCTGCCACCATATGTGGTTTCACCAATAGCTACCTGCCACTCATTCATATTCCCTACAACAGAATATGTATGTTTTGCCTGTTTTATTTGTCCAAGCTTTTTTCCGGAATCCCATTCATAAATATCCATCATAGTTCCTTCAGGATAATCCATTGCAGGTCTGAAATAAAGCTCTCCGTATAAAGTATGCGAATCAGCCGTATAGCATATCATCACAGAACCATCCGTTGATGCTCCCTTTGAAATTAAAAAATTTGTACAAGCCTTTGAAGTAAAAAGTAAAAAATTAAAAGTTAAAAGTAAAAAACAATAAATAAATAAACTGATATTTTTCTTCATAGTTAATTAAATTACAGATTAATAGATTTAAAAATTTATAGATTATAAAAACGTAAAAATAATATAATTTGTTTAATTGAAAAATTACTTTGATGGGGTGTTTTATAAAACAAGGGATTCATCAATCATTGTGATGATATCCCTTGTTTTATATTTTGTCCTATTTCAAATAGGAAATAAGCAAATAATAAATTAATCCATTAAGCAACGGACACTATAGCCATAAGACTTACCGAAGTATGTACTGGTTAGTACACCTGTGCCATTATATGTTACCAAACGGCTGTATGCATTAACTGGACCTGATTCCGTACCTGTCCACCAGCGACCGCTTGTATTAATACCTTCGTAGGTTCCATTGTTTAAGCGATATCCGCCCGGAAGTCCTGTAAAACCACTTTCATTTGTAGCTCCTGAATTAGGACTTGTCCAATGTAATGTTCCTGTTTCCTTTATTTTGCTGCCTGAACCACCTGCTCCTCCCAAAAAATCTGTTAATGTTGTCCATTCTGCATCTGTTGGCAGATGCCAGCCTGATGGGCATAAATTGCGACTATCATTTACTGCGTACCAATTATATAAACGACCATAAATTGTGGCACTGTCTTCAGAATTATTATAGCTGCTGTAAGCTGCTGATGCACTACTCCATGCTGTATTATCAGTTATTTTTGAAATAGCTTCTCCATTTCTGTATAAAGTTGCATTCAGATTTTCTGCCATCCAGCATTGTTTATCAATTAAAACTGATTTATACGTTTTACCATCTCGGGCATCTACAAAATAATCCTTGCATTTTGAAGTGTCAAAACCACATGGAGTAAATGTTATACTGTCAATATCCGACAGATTATATTTTACAGGAACTCCGGCCTTTAAATGAATAGTCATTTTCTCACTGTTTTGTGCCGTAGTGTTTAAAAAAAACAAGGCTACCATAACCACTAATATTACTTTTAATTTTTTCATTTTTCTCTATTATTTATTGATTTGTTGGTTTATTGATTTAATGAATATTAATTTTATATAATTAATTTGCTAATTACTTACGACTTATTTTATTAAAAACATCTTATTTGTTAAAACCGAGTTATTCATTTTGATTTGACAAAAATACATACCAACCGACACCATATTTCCCTCATCGCTTCTGCCATCCCAGGTAATTTTATTATTCCCTTTATGAGATTTTTCATTTATCAGCGTTTTTATAAGTATTCCCTGAGCATTGTATATATTTAATTGTATAGTCTCATCTTTTGAAAGCTCAAATTCAATAGTAGTCTTATCACTGAATGGATTGGGATAATTAACAAATTGCTTACCATTATTAATACTCCTGTTATCATTAATACCGACGCTACAAAAAACATTTGCAAAAGTTACTTTCCTGATTTCTTCTAATAAATACACCCTTGCATTATTACCCCCAACGCTCATATTGCAGTCTTTATAAGAATAAATAATGTTTTTAACATCGCTAAGTGTATACGATTCAGATGAACCGTCTTTTTTAATTACATCCATACTTTGTGAGTGACATACAAAGGGAAATACTAACATTAACATAATAATCTTCATTTTCATTTAACCCTCCTTTTAATAAAATAAATTAAATAATTTTTTTTGCAAAAATATTAAAACATTCTTATTCTTCTCTAATTATTAAAAATAAAATTTATCAGTAGTTTAAATAATTTTAAATATTTCGTCAAATCTTCTGACTATCTCTGTCATCTCAAAACAATATCCTTCTAAATGAAGCGAAGTAACAAAATCATTATGCCCCCTGCCCTTTCGATAGTCAGGTTCTTTTACAGGATGCTTTAAATATCTTTCAAACAATTCAGGGTTTTCATTTACATTCAGTACTGCCTGGTAAAATATTTTATC
>CAZMDE010000182.1:0-5639 GCA_964564355.1 uncultured Bacteroidales bacterium
TATTGATATTTTATATAGGTCTCTATATTTATTGATCCCATTTTCTTTATTCTCTTTATCAATTTTAGCATACATTGTTTTCAGATAAGCTTCTACAGTATTAGCCCTATTTTTGCATATGTAAGAATTATTATTTTCTTTTCCTTCGGGTGATGCCCAAGAGCTTATTTCAATACTAATTATTTTATTTCCTTTCTTAATACAATCTTCTATAACTATAAGTTTTTCTGTATTTTCCTTCAATTTATTAATATTATAATTTTTATCCAAGTCAGATTGACCGTACCTGAAAAAAATACTTGCAGATTTTTTTGAAATAGTTTCTATATTATCATCTTTATCTAATCCAACATTAATTTTATTAGCATTTACTCCAGTTTCTGCAATAACATCTGCATCTGCAAGCCTTACATCAGCCGAGTCAATTAAATTTTCTTTACTAAATAATTTCTTCAAATTGTACATTTCTGAGTAAAAAATCAGCTTATCCCTGTTGTTGGGAAAAAAATTAATTATTTGTGGAACAAGGTCATAACCGCTCTTGGATAATATGCTCTGTTCATTTGATTTTTTATAGCCTTCAACGAATTCTATATCTGACAAATGAATAACATCGTCTTTAAAATTAAATACTATTTCGTCCTTGCTTCTAAGTGTCTTTTCTGGGTTATTAATATCGGTAAGACTTATTTCAATTTTATACGAACCATTCGGAAGTAAAAATCTCTGGACATCTATAAAATTGCCTGACAAAGCTGATGTATCCTCAACCGGATTGCTGGATAGATTATATTTCTTAAAATTCTTAATTAAAGTATCCTGCTTAAACATAATTATTACATTAATATTGGCTCGGTATTTGCCGTCAGGATTTTTAACATAAACACAGCTTTTACTTCTTACTGAAAGATATGTCTCTACATACGGACCTTCTGTAAAAGAATAAAATGTTGCATGCGATAACAGAGCCTGCAATTGGCGGGCAAATATTGCACTATTACTTATGCTCAGGTATATTATAATTAATATGATTATTCTTTTCATTTTATTCGTGTTTTTCGTATTAATTCGTGTAATTCGTATATTAAACATACAAAATTAATAAAATAATGCTTTACTTCCACTAAAAATTTATTTAACAAATAATGAAAAATGCTGAGCTAACAATCTACTATTCAAAAAGTATTATTTTTGTACGGAATATTTTAAAAAATAAACATAAATAATAATATATATGGAAAATGTAAAAAGTTTAAAAGGAACCAAGACCGAGCAAAATTTATTAAAGGCATTTGCAGGTGAATCACAAGCTAAAAACCGTTATACTTTTTTTTCTAAAGTAGCTAAAAAAGAGGGGTTTGAGCAAATCAGCAGGATATTTGCTGAGACTGCTTTAAATGAAGAACGTCATGCCAAGATATTCTTTGGTTTTCTTGAAGGTGGGAATGTTGAAATTACTGCTATGTATCCGGCAGGAAAAATCGGAACTACTGCCGAAAATCTCAAGGCTTGTGCTGAAGGTGAGAATGAAGAATGGGTATCATTGTATCCTAATTTTGCTGAAATTGCAAAAGAGGAAGGTTTTAATAAAATTGCTGCTAAATTTAAGTTAATAGCTGCTGTTGAAGCTGAACATGAGAAAAGATACAGAAAACTTTTAGCAAATATTGAAAAAAACCAGGTTTTCCAGAAGGAAACTCCTGTAAAATGGGTTTGCATTGAATGTGGTTATGTTCATGAAGGTAATAAAGCTCTTAATATGTGTCCGTGCTGTGAACATCCACAGTCTTATTTTGAAATTCAGTCAGAGAATTACTAACGAACCAATGAACCTTCATTTCCCTCTCCATTTAGAGAGTGTTAGGGTGAGGTAATTAATGAACCATTGAACAAGATCATAACAAAGACAATACTTCTTATTTCTCTTGTAAGCTTATTTACAGACATTGCAAGTGAAATGCTTTACCCTGTGATGCCTGTTTATCTTAAGTCTATTGGCTTTTCTGTTTTGTTTATAGGAATTCTTGAAGGCTTGGCAGAAGCAACCGCAGGCTTAAGCAAAGGATATTTCGGTAATCTTTCGGACAGGTATAATAAACGCTTACCTTTTATACAAGCTGGTTATTCTCTTAGTGCTGTTTCAAAACCTTTGCTTGCTATTTTAACTTTTCCTATTGGTATTTTCATTGCCAGGACAATGGACAGGTTTGGCAAAGGTATCAGAACAAGTGCAAGGGATGCCATGCTTAGCGATGAATCCGCAACAGAAAATAAAGGTAAAGTTTTTGGTTTTCACAGGGGAATGGATACTGTCGGTGCCGCTATTGGTCCTTTTCTTGCTTTAATATTCCTTGCTATTTATCCTCAACATTACAAATCTTTATTTTTTATTGCTTTTATACCCGGTGTGCTGGCTATTTCTCTTACTTTTCTGATTAAAGAAAAAAAAGCAAAGAGTGATGAGCAAAGTGAAAAAGTTATTGAATCCGCTGTCAGTAATGATAAACGTGTAGGCTTTTTCTCTTTTCTGTCTTACTGGAAAAGGTCATCAACTGCCTATAAACAATTAGTTATCGGCTTGCTTGGTTTTACTTTTTTTAACAGCTCGGATATGTTTTTGCTGCTCGGACTTAAAAATCATGGTTTCTCTGATGTAACAATGATTAGTTTCTATATTTTTTATAATCTTATTTATGCTGCTTTTGCATACCCTGTTGGTTTAATAGCAGATAAAATTGGTCTTAAACGGGTTATTATTTTTGGTCTGATTATGTTCTCTTTTGTTTACATTTCCTTCGGATTTGCTCATAGTTTCTGGATTTTCGGAATTTTATTTTTTGTCTATGGAATTTTTGCTGCTTCTAATGAAGGTATATTTAAGGCTTTAATAACTAATATTTCTGATAAAAACGAAACTGCTACTTCAATTGGTTTCTTTAACAGCTTTTCAAGTATATTTGCACTATTGTCAAGCACTATCGGGGGTTTAATTTGGGTGAGCTTTGGTCCTGAATACACTTTTATTTTTTCCGGAGCCGGTGCATTATTGATTGTTTTCTATTTTGCTTATCTTTTTACTTTTAAAAAAATAAATAAGCCGGGCATTTAAAAATTATTTAATTTTGGGTACTTAAATTCTTCATTTATATGTCTAAAATATTTTCATTCTCTGAAGCTGCTTCTATTGGACTGCATAGTATGGTTTTGATTGCTAAGTCTGATCAAATCATTAATGTTAGTGAAATAGCTGACGCTATTGGAAGTTCTAAACATCATATTGCCAAAATACTTCAGCGATTAGTGAAACAGGGATTTATTAACTCTCTGAGAGGTCCAACAGGAGGCTTCTCCCTTAGAAAGAAACCTTTTAAAATATCATTCCTTGATATTTATGAAGCTATTGAAGGAAAGATTAGTGTTTCCAAATGTCCTCTTGATAAAGACAAATGCCCTTTTGACAAAGATTGTATTATGAATAATGTTACTGCTAAAATGGAATTAGAATTTAAGCAATACATGCAAACCCAAACTTTAAATAAATTTATTTAATAGTTTATTTCTCCCCTCCTCTTTTAGTTAAATTTTATTAAAAAATATTAATCTGGCTATATTAGTTTTAATATTGCGTACTTAATTACTTTAATTCTGCTTTAACCGACTTTTATGAAAAGAGAAATAATAAATATTGACAGAGATAAATGCAATGGTTGTGGTTTGTGTGTACCTAATTGCCACGAAGGTGCTTTGCAGATAATTGACGGGAAAGTTTGCCTGGTAAGCGAATTAATGTGTGATGGGCTGGGTGCTTGTATTGGCTATTGTCCTGAGGGAGCTATAACTATTGAAGAACGGGAAGCGGAACCTTACAATGAAATAGCTGTTTTGCAAAAAATCATTCCACAGGGGAAAAATGTTTTGATAGCACATTTATCTCATATGAAGGAACATAACCAGTTTGATTTCCTGAAACAGGGTGTAAACTACCTTAAGCAAAATGCTGACAGTCTTAAGTTCAATTTGAACGAGGTAATTGAGAGTGTTCATAATTCAGGTAAAGTTGCTGAAGTTAAAAAGGAGGTTATTAGTAAAAACTGCAGTACTTCTGTCAGCGGAGGATGTCCGGGTTCTATTTCAAGAAGCTTTGTTCAAAAAGATACTCCTAATAAACAAATTCATGAATCACAACCACAGGAATCTCAGCTATCAAACTGGCCTATACAGTTGCATCTGATAAATCCAAATGCATCTTATTTTAAAAACGCTGAACTGCTATTATCTGCAGACTGCGTTTCTTATGCTTTACCGGATTTCCATCAAAAATATCTTAAAGGAAAAACTTTAGTAATTGCATGCCCTAAGCTTGACTCAAATAAAGGGGTTTATGTCGAAAAGCTTATTGCTTTAATTAACGAAGCTGAGGTAAAATCAATTACCATAATGAAAATGGAAGTGCCATGCTGTGGTGGTCTTTTGCAAATGGCGCAAATAGCAATTAAAGAAGCTGTCAGAAAAATCCCGCTCCAAACAATTACTGTCGGCATACAGGGAGATATTAAATAAATTTCAGAACATAGAACACGCTTAATATTTTCATTCATCGCTTGTCACTCATCACTTTTTTATATATTTTTGCATTCAACATTACATTAATGCAACTACTCACTATATTTCTTATTGCAATAGGTTTATCCTTTGATTCATTTGCTGTTGCTACATCAAGCGGTATTTTATTAAAAGAAATATCCTTTCGTAATGCAATGAAAATTTCATTTTCCCTTGCTTTCTTTCAGGGTGCTATGACATTGATTGGATGGGCTGTAGGTATTAAAGTTAAACCATATATTGAAAACATTGACCATTGGATAGCCTTTGGTTTATTGACTATCTTAGGCATTAAGATGATAATTGAAAGTCTGAAGCATGAATCTGTCAAAAAACAGGTTAATCCACTGGACATAAAAGTGATGATTACAATGTCTCTCGCTACAAGCATTGATGCGCTTATCGTTGGAATAAGCTTTGCTGTAATAAGTATAAGCATTATTTATTCTGTTCTGATAATTGGATTTGTAACCTTTATTATTGGAATGCTTGGAATATTGTTTGGCAAAAAAGCCGGAAAACATTTAGGCAGAGAAATGGAGATTTTGGGCGGTATGGTTATTATTGCAATTGGAATTAAAATATTAATTCAGCATCTGTATTTTTAGTTAGTAGTTGGTAGTTCATTGTTCTTAGAATCTTAATTACATGATTAAAATTATTTCATTTAATATTGACAATACAGAGCTATGTGAGGTAGCATTTAAAATAAGAACAGATGTATTTGTAAATGAACAAAAGGTTCCCCACGAACTGGAATATGATGGCTCCGACAGCAATGCCCTGCACTATCTGCTTTATATAGATAAAATGCCTGCAGCAACTGCCAGATGGCGTATAACTGAAAATGGAATTAAATTTGAACGTTTTGCTGTCCTTAAAGAATATCGAAACAATGGACTCGGTTCAGTGCTTGTCAAAAAAGTGCTCGAAGATACAATTAAGCTTAATAAGCTAATATACCTGCATTCCCAACTTAGAGCAGTCAGCTTCTATGAACGACATGGTTTTACAAAAACCGGAAACATATTCTCCGA